>CAZHSL010000026.1:0-16368 GCA_964535185.1 uncultured Corynebacterium sp. | reverse complement strand
TCCTCGAGGCGCAGAAGGTCACCGACAAGCCGACCTTCATCCGCCTGCGCACCGTCATCGGCTGGCCCATCCCCGAGCTGGCCGGCAGCCACACCGTGCACGGCGCGAAGCTCGGCCCCGAGGGCGTCGCCGGCCTGAAGGAGGTCGTCGGCTTCGATCCGGAGCAGCAGTTCCAGGTCGACGACGACGTGCTCGCCCACACCCGCGGCCTCGCCGAGCGCGCCGCGGCCGAGCGGGCCGAATGGGACAAGGGCTACCAGTCCTGGCGCTCCGCGAACCCGGAGCGGGCCGCCCTGCTCGACCGGCTCGTCGCCCGCGAGCTGCCGGAGGGCTTCGCCGAGGCGTTCCCGACCTTCGAGACCGACGAGAAGGGCATCGCGACCCGTGCCGCGTCCGGCAAGGTGCTCAACGAGCTGGCCGCCGTGATGCCCGAGCTGTGGGGCGGCAGCGCCGACCTGGCCGGCTCGAACAACACCACGATGAAGGGCGAGCCCTCCTTCCTGCCCCAGGAGCACAGCTCCTCCGAGTTCGCCGGTGACGAGTTCGGCCGCACGCTGCACTTCGGCATCCGCGAGCACGGCATGGGCGCGATCCTCTCCGGCATCTCCCTGCACGGCCTGACCCGCCCCTACGGCGGCACCTTCTTCCAGTTCGCGGACTACATGCGCGGCGCGGTCCGCCTCGCCTCGCTGATGAAGGTCCCGGCCACCTACGTGTGGACCCACGACTCCATCGGCCTGGGCGAGGATGGTCCCACCCACCAGCCGGTCGAGCACCTGGCCGCCTACCGGGCCATCCCGAACCTGTCGGTCGTGCGCCCGGCGGACGCCAACGAGACCGCGCAGGCGTGGAAGGCGCTGCTGGAGCGCGACAGCGGCCCCGTGGGCCTGGTCCTGTCCCGCCAGGCGATGCCGACCTTCGACCGCACCGAGTACGCCGGTGCCGAGAACCTCGTCAAGGGCGGCTACATCATGAAGGAGGCCTCCGCGGAGCCGAAGGTCATCCTCATCGCCACCGGCTCCGAGGTGCAGTACGCCGCCGAGGCGCAGAAGCAGCTCGAGGCGGCCGGCACCCCGACCCGCCTGGTCTCGATGCCGTCCGTGGAGTGGTTCGACGAGCAGGACGAGGCGTACCGCGAGTCCGTCCTGCCCGCCTCGGTCACCGCCCGCGTGAGCGTCGAGGCCGGCATCGCGATGCCGTGGCACCGCTTCCTGGGCACCCATGGCCGGGCGGTCTCGCTCGAGCACTACGGCGCCTCGGCCGACGCCAAGACCCTCTTCCGCGAGTTCGGCTTCACCGCCGAGGCCGTGGTCGAGGCCGCGAAGGAGTCGCTCGCCGCCTCCGGCGCGTGAGAGCGGACGGGGCAGGGCCAGCGCGGCCCTGCCCCGCTCGCCCCTCCCCGCTCCCCATCCCCCGGCCGACCGGCCGTGACAGGGTTCCCCGAGTCGCCTCATGGAAGGATCGGGACCTCGCCGGCGTTGACCCCGACGACCGCAGTTCGACACAGGGCGCACACGCCCGGAAGGAACGACATGGCTCAGAACACGAACACCCAGGCCCTCTCCGACGCCGGAGTCTCGATCTGGCTCGACGACCTCTCCCGTGAGCGGATGGACTCGGGCAACCTGCAGGAGCTCGTCGACACCCGCAACGTCGTCGGCGTGACGACCAACCCCTCCATCTTCCAGTCCGCGATCTCCGGCCGCTCGGAGTACGACGCGGACATCGCCCGCCTCGCCGGCGAGGGCAAGGACGTCGACGCGATCGTCGAGGTGCTCACCACCGACGACGTGCGCCGCGCCGCCGATCTCCTCGCCGACGTGCACACCGCCACCCACGGGGTCGACGGCCGCGTGAGCATCGAGGTCGATCCCCGGCTCGCCCACAGCACCGAGGAGACCATCGCACAGGCCAAGCACCTCCACGAGGTCGTCGGCCGCGACAACCTGTTCGTCAAGATCCCGGCCACCGAGGCGGGACTGCCGGCGATCACCGCGACGCTCGCCGAGGGCATCAGCGTCAACGTCACGCTGATCTTCTCGGTGGACCGCTACCGCGCCGTGATCGACGCGTACCTCGCCGGGCTCGAGCAGGCGGCCGCCGCCGGCAAGGACCTCGCGAGCATCCACTCGGTCGCCTCCTTCTTCGTCTCCCGGGTCGACACCGAGATCGACTCCCGGCTCGAGGAGCTGGGCACCGAGGAGGCCGCTGCGCTGCGCGGCCAGGCCGGCGTCGCCAACGCGCAGGTCGCCTACGGCGTGTACCTCGAGGCCTTCGCCTCGGAGCGCTTCGGGGCGCTGAAGGGCAAGGGCGCGAACACACAGCGGGCGCTGTGGGCGTCCACGGGTGTGAAGAACCCCGAGTACTCCGACACCCTCTACGTCGACAGCCTGGTCGCCGATCCCACCGTCAACACCATGCCGGAGAAGACCCTCGCCGCGGTCGCGGAGCACTCCGAGCCGAAGGCCGCGCTGAACGCGCAGACGGCCACCTCGGCCGAGGCCGTGCTCGAGCGGGTCTCCCAGGCGGGCGTCGACCTCGCCGACGTGTTCGCGGTACTCGAGCGCGAGGGCGTCGAGAAGTTCGAGAAGTCCTGGAACGAGCTGCTCGCCACGGTCTCCGAGTCCGTCGAGTCCGCCCGCGCCTGACCCCGCCAGGAGCACGGCCCCGCCGGCGCGGCGGGCCGTGCTCCTGTGCCGCTGTCCGAGAAAGGACGATCGTGACCGACTCCTCCACCCTCCTCACCGGTGCGGATTCGCCGAATCCGCTGCGCGACCCCCGGGACCGTCGCATGCCCCTCATCGCAGGGCCCAGCTCGATGGTGATGTTCGGCGTCACCGGCGACCTCGCGCGCAAGAAGCTGCTGCCGGCGATCTACGACCTGACCCACCGCGGTCTGCTGCCGCCCAGCTTCGGCCTGGTCGGCTTCGGCCGCCGCGACTGGTCCCACGACGACTTCGCCGACTACGTGCGCACATCCGTGGCCGAGCACTCCCGCACCGGCTTCGACGAGAGCGTCTTCGAGCAGCTGCGCGGCGGGCTCCGCTTCGTCACCGGCACCTTCGACGACACTGCGGCGTTCGAGAAGCTCACCGAGGTGGTCGGCGAGCTCGACCGCACCCGCAGCACCGGCGGCAACCACGCCTTCTACCTCTCCATCCCGCCGGACGCCTTCCCCAAGGTGCTCTCGCAGCTGGCGGACTCCGGGCTCAACTCCGCCGACAACGGCTCCTGGCGCCGGGCGGTGATCGAGAAGCCGTTCGGGCACGACCTCACCTCGGCGCGGGAGCTCAACGACGTGGTCGAGAAGGTGTTCCGGCCCGAGGACGTCTTCCGCATCGACCACTACCTGGGCAAGGAGACGGTGCAGAACATCCTCGCACTGCGCTTCTCCAACCAGCTGTACGAGCCGATCTGGAACGCGAACTTCGTCGACCACGTGCAGATCACCATGGCCGAGGACATCGGCATCGGGTCCCGCGCCGGCTACTACGACGGCATCGGCACCGCCCGTGACGTGATCCAGAACCACCTGCTGCAGCTGCTGGCGCTGACCGCGATGGAGGAGCCGATCAGCTTCCGCGCCTCGGACCTGCGCGCCGAGAAGGAGAAGGTGCTCTCCGCGGTCGAGCTGCCCGCGGACCTGGCCGCGCACACCTCCCGCGGCCAGTACGTGGGCGGCTGGCAGGGCGGCGAGGAGGTGCGCCCCTACGTCGAGGAGGACGGCATCCCCGCCGACTCGACCACCGAGACCTTCGCCGCGATGCGGCTGGACATCGCCACCCGCCGCTGGGCCGGGGTGCCCTTCTACCTGCGGGCGGGCAAGCGCCTGGGGCGCCGGGTCACGGAGATCGCGGTCGTGTTCAAGCGCGCCCCGTTCCTGCCCTTCCGCTCCACGGACACCGCGGACCTCGGTCAGAACGCGATCGTCATCCGCGTCCAGCCCGACGAGGGCGTGACCATGCGCTTCGGCTCCAAGGTGCCCGGCACCCAGATGGAGGTGCGGGACGTGACGATGGACTTCGCCTACGGCATGAACTTCACCGAGGAGTCGCCGGAGGCGTACGAGCGCCTGATCCTCGACGTGCTGCTCGGGGATCCCCCGCTGTTCCCTCGGCAGAAGGAGGTCGAGCTCTCCTGGAAGATCCTCGACCCGATCACCGAGTTCTGGGAGCAGAACCTGGACCCGGCCCCGTACCGCCCCGGCACCTGGGGCCCCGACACCGCGCACGAGATGCTCGCCCGTGACGGGCGTACCTGGAGGCGACCGTGATCACCACCCTGACCGACACCACCGCATCGGCGATCGACAAGAAGATGATCGAGATGCGGGAGACCTTCGGCGAGAACACCATCGGCCGGGTCCTGACCCTCATCATCATCTCCACCGGTGACGTCGAGGTGCCGCTCGAAGCCGCGATCGCGGCCAGCCACGAGCACCCCGCCCGGGTCATCGTGGTCGACGCGGAGCCGGAGGCCACCGCCTCGGGGCTGGACGCCGAGATCCGTGTGGGCCGCGACGCCGGCGCCGCGGAGGTCGTGATCCTGCGCGCCCGCGGCGAGGTGCTGTCCTCGCTGGACACCCTGGTGATGGCGCTGCTGCTGCCGGACGCTCCGATCGTGACCTGGTGGCCCGAGAACGCGCCCTCCTCCCCCATCCACGACGTGCTCGGCTCCATGTCCCAGCGCCGCATCACGGACTCTGCCGCGTGCGCCGACCCGCTCGCGACGCTGAAGCGGCTGCGCCGCGGCTACGCCAGCGGCGACTCCGACTTCGCCTGGAGCCGGCTGACCCGCTGGCGCGGCCTCGTCGCCAGCGCCTACGAGGTCCCGCCCGTCGCCGTCCCCACCCGGATCCAGGTCAGCGGCTCGATCGACAACCCGTCGGTGGCGCTGATGGCCGGTTGGCTGGAGCATGCTCTCGGGGTCGAGGCGGAGGTGCTGCCCCCGCGCGACGGGGATGCCGACTTCGCCGGCGTGCACGGCGTGCGCCTGGTCCGCGAGGACGGCGTGATCGACCTCACCCGCGTCGACGACGACTCCGTCGTCATGAAGCTGCCGGGCGACGAGACCGGCCAGCACGTGACGATGCCGCGCCGCACCCTGCCCGAGCTGGTCACCGAGGAGCTGCGCCGGCTGGATCCGGACGAGGTGTACGGCGAGGTCCTCGCCAGCACCTACAGCAGCATCGACGACTCCGCGACCTTCGCCACCGGTAAGCCGGAGCCGCGCGACGTGGTGGAGCCCGATGCCGACGCCGTCGCCGCGGCGGCCGCCTCGGCCACGGCCGCGCAGCTCGCGGCCGCGCTCGAGGAGCGCCCTCAGGCCCACCTGGTGCTCACCGGCGGCACCGTCGGCACGAAGACCGCCGCCGCGCTGCCGGAGGCCCTGCATGCCGCGGGCGTCGACTGCAGCCGCCTGCACCTGTGGTGGGGCGACGAGCGCTACGTGGAGCCCGACTCCGAGGAGCGCAACGAGGTGGGCGTGCGCGAGTCGCTGCTCGCCCCGCTGCAGGAGCGGGGGCTGCCGGCCCGGCAGATCCACGTGATGCCCTCCCCCGCCGACGGCATGTCCCTGGACGACGCCGCCGCCTGGTACGGCCAGCAGCTCGACCAGACGGGCGGTGACGAGCCGTTCCGCACCCGCGGCCGCGCGTTCTTCGACGTGCTGCTGCTGGGCGTGGGGCCCGACGGCCACATCGCCTCGCTGTTCCCGGAGCATCCCGGCCAGCGCCGGGTCAGCGCCAGCGCGACCGGCGTGACCGATTCCCCCAAGCCGCCGCCGGAGCGGATCTCGCTGACCTGGCCGGTGCTGAACTCGTCCCGACACGTGGCGCTGCTGGTGGCCGGTGCGGAGAAGGCCGGTGCCGTCCGCGACGGGCACGGCCGGATCGATCCCTGGCTGGTCCCGGCCTCGGCCGTGCGCGGCCTGGACTCGACGACCTGGTACCTCGACGAGGCGGCCGCCGCGACCAGCGGCTGAGCCGCTCCGCCCACGGCAGAGGGCCGGTCACCGCACGGTGACCGGCCCTCTGCCATGGATGGGGTGGGGAGTCAGAGCATCTTCTCGACGATGCCCAGCCCCACGGCGCACAGCCCCCATGACACGGCGATCCCGACGGTGAGGCGGTTCAGGTTGCGCTCGGCCACGCCCGACGCGCTCGCGGAGGAGGAGACACCGCCGCCGAACATGTCGGACAGGCCACCGCCGCGGCCCTTGTGCAGCAGGACGAGCATGATCGTGAGCAGGCCGAGGACGGCCAGCAGGATCTGAAGGATGAGCTTCAGCAGAGGCAGATCCACGTGGACGAGCACCTTCCGTTGCGGCGGGCGGACCGGTCCAGCATACGCCACGGGCCGGGTCCGCTCAGGACCCGGCCCGCGTGGGACGGCTTACGTCGGGCTCGGCCCGGGGTCGATCAGCCCTGCGCCCGATCGGCTGATCTCCTACCGTTCGTGCCTCACAGCACGTCGATCAGCCCTGGTAACCCGCGATCTTCGCGAACTCCTCGGCCTTCAGGGAGGCGCCGCCGACGAGCGCGCCGTCGACGTCGGCCTTGCCCATCAGCTCGACCACGTTCGAGGACTTCACGCTGCCGCCGTACAGGACGCGCACCGCATCGGCGACCGTGTCGCCGTGCTGCTCGCGCAGCGCCTCGCGGATCGCGTGGCAGACCTCCTGCGCGTCGTCCGCGCTGGCCACCTCGCCGGTGCCGATCGCCCAGACGGGCTCGTAGGCGATGACGATCTTCGCCGCCTGCTCGGCGGTGAGGCCCTCGATCCCGCCGGTGAGCTGGGCGAGGGTGAAGGGCACGTGGTTGCCGGCCTTGCGCTCCTCGAGCGGCTCGCCGACGCACAGGATGGGGGTCAGGCCCGCAGCGAAGGCGGCCTTCACCTTGGCGCTGGTGACCTGCTCGTCCTCACCGTGGTACTGGCGGCGCTCGGAGTGGCCGACGGCGACATAGGTCGCGCCCAGAGCCTTCAGCATCGGGCCCGAGACCTCACCGGTGTAGGCGCCGGACTCGTGGGCGGAGATGTCCTGGGCGCCGTAGGCGATGGGCAGCTTGCCGGCGTCGACGGCCACCTGGACGGTGCGGATGTCGACGAACGGGGGCAGGACGACGACCTCGACCTTGTCGGTGTCGAAGCCCTTGAGCTGATCGCCCAGCTCCTCGACGAGGGCCAGGCCCTGCTTCCAGTCGAGGTTCATCTTCCAGTTGCCCGCCATCAGCGGGGTGCGGGTGGTGGTCATTCGGAGTCCTCCTCGAGGATGGAGATGCCCGGCAGGTCCTTGCCCTCGATGAGCTCGAGGCTCGCGCCGCCGCCGGTGGAGATGTGCGAGAAGAGGGATTCGTCGAATCCGAGGGTGCGGACCGCTGCGGCCGAGTCGCCGCCGCCGACCACCGTGTAGCCGGGGGCCTTCGAGAGGGTCTCCGCGACGGCGATCGTGCCCTTGGCGAAGTTCTCGAACTCGAACACGCCCATGGGCCCGTTCCAGAACACGGTCGCGGCGTCGGCGATCTTCTCGCCGAACAGCTTCGCCGTCTCCGGGCCGATGTCCATACCCTCCTGGTCGGCGGGGATCTCGCCCACGCCCACCACGGTGGGCGTCGCGTCGGCGGAGAACTCGGGCGCCGCGACGGTGTCGATCGGCAGCACCAGCTCGACGCCGTCGCGCTCGGCGCGCTCCATGTACTCGCGCACCACGTCGATCTTGGACTCGTCCAGCAGCGACTGACCGACCTCGTACCCCTTCGCCTTCTGGAAGGTGTAGGCCATGCCGCCGCCGATGAGGATGCGGTCGGCCTTGCCCAGCAGCGAGTCGATCACGCCGAGCTTGTCGGCGATCTTCGCGCCGCCGAGCACCACCACGAAGGGGCGCTCGGGCTGTTCGGTGACCTTGCGCAGCGACTCGACCTCGCCCAGGACCAGCTCGCCGGCGGCTGCGGGCAGCAGCGTGGCGAGCTCGTAGACGGAGGCCTGCTTGCGGTGGACGACGCCGAAGCCGTCGGAGACGAAGGCGTCGCCGAGGTCGGCGAGCTGCGTCGCGAAGGCGAGGCGCTCGGCGTCGTCCTTCGCGGTCTCCCCGGGGTTGAAGCGCAGGTTCTCCAGGACGGCGACGCGGCCGTCCTCCAGCCCCGCCACGGTCTCCTGGGCGGAGGAGCCGACCGTGTCGGTCGCGAAGGCGACGTCCTGGTCGAGCAGCTCGCCGAGGCGGCCGGCGACGGGACGCAGGGAGTACTTCTCCTCCGGGGCGCCCTTGGGGCGGCCGAGGTGGGAGATCACGACGACGCGCGCTCCGGCCTCGACGAGACGGCTCAGCGTGGGCAGCGCGGCCCGGATGCGGCCGTCGTCGGTGATGGTGGTCCCGTCCAGCGGGACGTTGAGGTCTGCGCGGACGAGCACGCGCCGGCCGCGCAGCTCTCCGAGCGAATCGATGGTCTTCAGCACTGTGGTGCTCCTTCAGGGTCTTGCCGCCGCGCCGTACGGCGGGGCGACGGCTGCGGACACGAGCGGAGCCCGCCGGGCACCGACCCTACGGGGCGGCGGCCGGCGGGCTCCGGGACTGTCCTGGTCGTCAGTGCGACGACGCCGGGATCAGAGGGACTTGCCGGCGAGCTGCGAGAGCTCGACGAGGCGGTTGGAGAAGCCCCACTCGTTGTCGTACCAGGTGAAGATCTTCACCATGTTGCCGTTGACCTTGGTCAGCTGCCCGTCGACGATCGAGGAGTGCGGGTCGCCCTCGATGTCCTTGGACACGATCGGGTCCTCGGTGTAGCGCAGGACGCCCTTGAGCGGGCCCTCGGCGGCCTTCTTCAGCGCGGCGTTGATCTCCTCGGCGGTGACCTCGCGGGAGGCCTCGAAGACGAGGTCGGTGATCGAGCCGGTGGGGACCGGCACGCGCAGCGAGTAGCCGTCCAGCTTGCCCTTGAGCTCCGGCAGCACGAGCGCCACGGCCTTGGCGGCACCGGTGGTGGTCGGGACGATGTTCAGGGCGGCGGCGCGGGCACGGCGCGGGTCCTTGTGCGGGCCGTCCTGCAGGACCTGGTCCGAGGTGTAGGCGTGGACCGTGGTCATCAGGCCCTTGACGATGCCGAACTCGTCGTTGAGCACCTTCGCCACCGGCGCGAGGCTGTTGGTGGTGCAGGAGGCGTTGGAGATGATGTTGTGCTTCGCCGGGTCGTAGTCGCCCTCGTTCACACCGATCACGAAGGTCGCGTCCTCGTTCTTCGCCGGAGCGGAGATGATGACCTTCTTGGCACCGGCCTCGAGGTGGGCCTTGGCCTTCTCGGCGTCGGTGAAGATGCCGGTGGACTCGATGACGACGTCCGCGCCGATCTCGCCCCAGGGGATGTTCTTCGGATCGCGCTCGGCGTACGCCTTGAAGGTGGTCTCGCCGACGGTGATCGAGTCGTCGTCGTGGGAGACCTCGACGGGCAGGATGCCACCGATGGAGTCGTACTTGATGAGGTTCGCGAGCGTGGCGTTGTCGGTGAGGTCGTTCACGCCGACGATCTGGATGTCCGCCTTCTGCTCGAGCGCGGCGCGCAGGAAGTTACGGCCGATGCGGCCGAATCCGTTGATTCCAACCTTGATGCTCAAGGGTTCCTCCTAGATTCACAGGGGATCTGCGAAATATGGCATGGCGCGCACGCCCTCGTACGCTCGGACGGCGCCGGACTCACCCGACGACCGTGACGATCCTATCAATGACCGGGGTCCGGTGACGGGGGCAGTTGGTCCTCGTCCACTCCTTGGTCGGTCCCGGGCACGCCGAGCTCCTCCGCGCGCTTGTCCGCGGTGGCCAGCAGACGACGGATGCGTCCGGCGACGGCGTCCTTGGTCAGGGGCGGATCCGCGAGCCGGCCGAGCTCCTCGAGGCTCGCCTGCCGGTGCTCGAGGCGGAGCCTGCCGGCGGCCTGCAGATGCTCCGGCACCTCGTCGCCGAGGATCTCCAGCGCGCGCTGGACCCGCTGGCCCGCCGCGACGGCGGCCCGGGCGGAGCGGCGCAGGTTCGCGTCGTCGAAGTTCGCCAGGCGGTGCGCGGTGGCCTTGACCTCGCGCTTGGTGCGGCGCTCCTCCCAGATCCTCACGGTCTCGGGTGCGCCCATGCGCGACAGCAGCATCGAGATCGCGTCGCCGTCGCGCAGCACCACCCGGTCCGTCCCGCGCGCCTCGCGGGCCTTCGAGGCGACGCCCAGACGGCGGGCCGAGCCCACCATCGCGAGCGCGACCTCGGGCCCCGGGCAGGACAGCTCCAGCGCCGAGGAGCGGCCCGGCTCGGTGAGCGTTCCGCGGGCGAGGAAGGCCCCGCGCCACGCGGCCTCGGCGTCGACCATCGCGCCGCCGACCACGAACGGCGGCATGCCCCGCACGGGCCTGCCGCGCGGATCGAGCAGTCCCGTCTGCCGGGCGAGCATCCCGCCCTCCCGCTCGACCCGGACGATGTAGCGCGTGGTGCGGCGGATGCCGGACGGGGCGAGGACGGCCAGGTCGGCGCGGTGCCCGTACATGTCGGCGATGATCCCGTGGAGGCGCCGGGCGACCGCCGGGGAGTCCAGCTCCGCCTCGACCACGACCCGTCCCGCGACCAGGTGCAGCCCGCCGGCGAAGCGGAGCATCGCCGCCGCCTCGGCCTTGCGGGCGGAGGGGCGGGTCACCTCGAGGTGGCTCAGCTCCTCCTTGGCCTCACCCGTCAGAGCCATGCGTGTCCTCCTCGGTGGTCGTCGCCCCGTGCCCCGCCGTGGGGAGCGCGGTGCCCTCGTGCTCGGGCTCGACGTCGCCGTAGGCGTCGTCGAAGAGATCACGGTACGCGGCGGCGAGGCGCACCGGGTCGTGATGGGGAGTGCCGTCCCCCACGCTCACCTGGCGCAGGAGGGTCCTGATGCCGCGGGAGCGGGCGTCCTCCGCGAGCTCCAGCGCGTCGCCGAGCGTGGTCGGATCCGCCAGCAGCGCATCGAAGCGGCACCCCTGCGAGGCGTCCACCAGCACCTCGAGCATGTCCTGACTGGTCATGCCCTCGGCCTCCTGCGCCCCCACCGACAGGTTCGTGGTGATGCAGATCCGGGCCGGGCTGGTGCGGATCGCCTCGGCGATCTCGGGGATCATCAGATGCGGGAGCACCGAGGTGTACCAGGATCCGGGCCCGACGATGATCCAGTCGGCGCGGCCCAGCGCCTCGATGACGTCCTGGGGCACGCGCGGACGGTCCGGGATCAGCCGCACGTCCTCGACGCGGCCCTCCGCGGTGGCGACCTGCCACTGCCCCGAGACCGTGCGCAGCTCGCCGTCGGCGCCGCGCACCCGGGCCTCGATGTCCAGCGGGTCCAGCGCCATCGGCAGCACGCGGCCGCGGACGCCGAGCAGCTCCGCCATCTGGTCCAGCCCCTCGATGGGGTCCTCGAGGATCTGCCACAGCGCGACGATCAGCAGGTTGCCCAGGGCGTGCCCGTCCAGGTCGCCGTCGGTGGCGAAGCGGTGCTGGATGACGTCGCCCCAGATCGAGCCCCAGTCGGAGTCCTCGCACAGCGCCGCGAGCGCCATCCGCAGGTCGCCGGGCGGGAGCACGGGCATCTCGGTGCGGATGCGGCCGGAGCTGCCGCCGTTGTCGGCGACGGTGACCACGGCGGTGATGTCGTCGGCCAGCAGCCGCAGGGCGCGCAGGTTGGCGGCGAGGCCGTGCCCGCCGCCGAGCGCGACCACCCGCAGCGGCCGCTGGGGGTCACCGCGCCGGCCGCGCCGCGCGCTGGCGGAGCGGTCCGCGCCGCGCAGGCGATGTCCACCGGAGCGGGGCGCGATGCTCATTCGCGCCCCAGATCGCGGTGGCGGATCCGCACGGCGTTGCCGGTGCGGCGCAGCTCGTCGCCGATCTTCTCGGCGACCGCGACGCTGCGGTGCTTGCCGCCCGTGCAGCCGATCGCGAGCGTCGTGAAGTGCTTGTTCTCGGCGCTGTAGCCGCGCAGCACCGGCGTGATCATCTCGAGGTAGCGCCCCACGAACTCCTCCGCGTTCGCGTCGCCGAGCACGTAGTCGGACACCGCGGCGTCCGTCCCGCGCAGCGGTTTCAGCTCCGGCACCCAGTAGGGGTTGGGGATGAACCGGACGTCGCTGACGTGGTCGGCCTCGAGCGGGATCCCGTACTTGAAGCCGAACGACAGCATCGTCACGGTCAGCCGCTGCTCCTCGCTGGTGCCGAAGACGGTGCGCATCTTCATCGTCAGCTGGTGCACGTTCAGCGGGGAGGTGTCCACCACCAGGTCCGCCATCCGGCGGTACGGGGCGAGCATCTCGCGCTCGCGCCGGATGCCCTCGAGCACGCCCTCCTCGCCCTGCAGCGGATGGGGGCGGCGCACCGAGTCGAAGCGGCGCACCAGCGTGGACTCGTCCGCGGTGAGGAAGAGCAGGCGGAGCCGGAGGTCGGCCCGGCGCAGCTCGGCCACCACGTCGGAGAGCTCGTTGAAGAACGGGCCGGAGCGCGGGTCGACCACCACCGCGAAACGGTTCTCCCGGCCGACGGCGCTCGCGCGCAGCTCATAGAGCTGGCCGATCAGCTGCGGCGCGATGTTGTAGACGACGTACCAGCCCATGTCCTCGAGCGCATGGGCGGCCGTCTCGCGGCCGGCCCCGGCGAGGCCGGTGATGATCACGACGTCACCGCGGGTGTCGGTGCTCGGGCCGGGTGCGGGGTCCTCGGTCACGGGCTCTCCTTCCAGGACGGGGGGCGGCGGGCGGAGAGACGGTCAGCGGTCGATGATCTCCCCGGTCGCCGTGTCCACGGCGACTCCGAGCGCCGCGTCCTCGACGACGGTGCCGCCGTCGGGCTCCGCCGCGCTCCCCTCCTCGGATCGTAGCGCGAGCGCGATCTGCGCGGCCAACGCGGGCCCGATCCCGTCGACCTCGACCAGCTCCTCCTCGCTCGCCGCCCGGATCGCGGAGACGGTCACGAAGCGGTCCAGCAGGGCGCGCCGTCGGGACGGGCCGAGCCCCGGGATGCCGTCCAGGGCGCTGGCCTGCATGGCGCGGCCCCGCTTGGAGCGGTGGTAGGTGATCGCGAAGCGGTGGGCCTCGTCCCGCAGCCGCTGCACCAGGAACAGCGCCTCGCTGGTGCGCGGGAGGATCACCGGGTAGTCGTCGCCGGGCAGCCAGATCTCCTCGAGCCGCTTGGCGATCCCGGCCAGCGCGATATCGGTGATGCCGAGGTCGTCCATCGCCCGCTGGGCCGCGGCCACCTGGGGCGGGCCGCCGTCGACGAGGATCAGCGACGGCGGGTACGCGAAGCGCCGCTTGTCCTCGTCGCTCTGCTCCGGCGGGTCGAGGTGGTGCTTCAGGCGGCGGCTGATCACGTCGTACATCGAGGCGGTGTCGTCGCGCGCCGCCTCGCCGCTGACGGAGTAGCGGCGGTACTCGCTCTTCTTCGGCAGGCCGTCCTCGAACACCACCTGGGAGCCGACGACGTTTGTGCCGTGGGAGTGGGAGATGTCGAAGCACTCGATGCGCAGCGGCGGCTCGGTCAGCTCGAGCGCCTCGCCCAGGTCCTCGAGCGCCCTGGTGCGGGCGGTGAGGTCGCCGGTGCGCTTCAGGCGATGCAGGCGCAGCGCCTCGGCGGCGTTCTCGCCGACGGTGCGCAGCAGGTCCTTCTTCTCGCCGCGCTGGGGCACGCGCAGGTCGACCCGCGCGCCCATCAGCTCCTGGATCTGCGCCCGGTTCGTGGGCAGCACCGGGACCAGCACCTCCCTGGGTGCCGTGCCCTCGGAGTACAGCGTGGTCAGTGCGCGCTCGATGAGGTCCGGGGCGGCCGAGTCGTCGAGGATCTCGGCGGTCCATCCGCGCTGGCCGCGGATCCGGCCGCCGCGCACGTGGAAGACCTGGACGGAGGCCTCGAGCTCGTCCTGGGCGAAGCCGATGAGGTCGGCGTCGGTCGCGTCGGAGAGTACGACGGAGTTCTTCTCCATCACCTTCTCGAGCGCCTTGAGGTCATCGCGCAGGCTCGCCGCGGTCTCGTAGTCCATCGCCGCGGCCGCGGCCTTCATCTGCCGCTCGATGCGGCGTACGTACTTGCTGGTGTTGCCGGCCATGAAGTCCGCGAACTGTTCGGCCAGCCTCCGGTGCTCGTCCTCACCGATGTCGCCCACGCAGGGGGCGGCGCACTTGCCGATGAAGCCCAGCAGGCAGGGCCGGCCGGAGCGCTCGGCGCGGCGGTACACCCCCGCGGTGCAGGAGCGGATAGGGAAGACCCGCAGCATCAGGTCGAGGGTCTCGCGGATCGCGCCCACCTGGGGGTAGGGACCGAAGATCCGGTCGCCCTTGGCGCGGGGCCGCCGCGTGATGTGCACCCGCGGCACCTTCTCCCCCATCGTGATCACCAGGTAGGGGTAGGACTTGTCGTCGCGGAACTTGACGTTGAACCGCGGATCGAACTCCTTGATCCAGGTGTACTCCAGGGTGAGCGCCTCGACCTCGGTGCCCACCACCGTCCACTCCACGCTCGCGGCGGTGGTGACCATGCGCCGGGTGCGCTCGTGGAGCACCGAGAGGTCCTGGAAGTAGTTCACCAGGCGCTGGCGGAGGTTCTTCGCCTTGCCCACGTAGATGACGCGGCCGTGCTCGTCCCGGAACCGGTACACCCCGGGGCGCGTGGGGATGGTGCCGGTGGCGGGACGGTAGGTCGCGGGATCGGCCATCAGCAGCTCACCGCTTCCCGGCGAGGCCCGCTCGTCCGCTCGCGATCATCGGGGCGAGGAACTGACCGGTGTACGAGCCCGGGGTCTCGGCGACTTGCTCCGGCGTGCCGGTGGCGACGATCCGCCCGCCGCCGGAGCCCCCGTCGGGACCGAGGTCGATGACGTGGTCGGCCGTCTTGATGACGTCCAGGTTGTGCTCGATGATGATCACCGAGTTCCCCTTGTCGACCAGCCCGTTCAGCACCTCGAGCAGCTTGCGGACGTCCTCGAAGTGCAGGCCCGTGGTCGGCTCGTCCAGCACGTAGACGGTGCGTCCGTTGGAGCGCTTGTGCAGCTCGGAGGAGAGCTTGACGCGCTGCGCCTCGCCACCGGAGAGGGTGGTGGCGGACTGGCCGAGCTTCACGTAGCCCAGGCCCACGTCCACCAGGGTCTGCATCTGGCGACGGATCGCCGGGACCGCGTCGAAGAACTCGAGCGCCTCCGCGATCGACATGCCGAGCACCTCGGCGACGTTCTTGTCCTTGAACTTCACCTCGAGGGTCTCGCGGTTGTAGCGCTGGCCGTGGCACACCTCGCACTGGACGTACACGTCCGGCAGGAAGTTCATCTCGATCTTCAGCGTGCCGTCGCCGGAGCAGGCCTCGCAGCGACCGCCCTTGACATTGAAGGAGAAGCGCCCGGCGGTGTAGCCGCGGATCTTCGCCTCGGCCGTCTGGGCGAACAGCGTGCGCACCCGGTCCCACACGCCGGTGTAGGTGGCGGGGTTCGAGCGCGGGGTGCGGCCGATGGGCGACTGGTCCACGTGCACCACCTTGTCGAGGTGCTCGAGGCCGGTGACCCGCTTGTGGCGGCCGGGCACGACGCGGGCGCGGTTGAGCTCCTTGGCGAGCACCGCGTACAGGATGTCGTTGACCAGCGAGGACTTCCCGGAGCCGGAGACGCCGGTGACGGCGGTGAGCACGCCGAGCGGGAAGGAGACGTCCTGCCCGGTGAGGTTGTTCGCGCGTGGGGCGACGACCTTCAGCATCCGGTCCCTGTCGATCGGCCGGCGCTCGGTGGGCAGCGGGATCTCCAGCTCGCCGGAGAGGTAGCGGCCGGTGAGGCTGTCGGGATTGCGCCTCAGCTCCTCGACGGGGCCGGAGTGGACCACCCGGCCGCCGTGCTCGCCGGCGAGGGGGCCGATGTCCACCACCCAGTCGGCGGCGTTCAGGGTGTCCTCGTCGTGCTCGACGACGATCAGGGTGTTCCCGAGGTCGCGCAGCCGCTCGAGGGTGCCGATCAGGCGGGCGTTGTCCCGCTGGTGCAGGCCGATCGAGGGCTCGTCGAGCACGTACAGCACGCCCACCAGGCCGGAGCCGATCTGGGTGGCGAGCCGGATGCGCTGGGCCTCGCCGCCGGAGAGCGTGCCGGCGGAGCGGGCGAGGGTGAGGTAGTCCAGGCCCACGTCGAGCAGGAACCCGAGCCGGGAGCGGATCTCGCGCAGCACCTCGTCGGCGATCGCGGCCTCCCGCACGCCGAGCTCGAGGCTGTCGTGGAAGGCGTGCGCCTCGCGGATCGACATCTCTGTGACCTCGGCGATCGAGCGGCCACCGACGGTCACCGCGAGCACCTCGGGGCGCAGTCGCGCGCCCTTGCAGGCGGGGCAGGGCACCTCGCGCATGAACTGCTCGTAGCGCTCCTTGGCCCAG
>CAZHSL010000025.1:0-16544 GCA_964535185.1 uncultured Corynebacterium sp. | reverse complement strand
CCGGGGCGCCGAGGGCGGGGCGGGCGATCAGCTCGCAGCTGAGCAGGGCGGAGACCGGGTTGCCGGGGAAGGCCAGCCAGGGCACGCGGCGCCCGTCGACCTCGAGGGTGCCGATGCCCTGCGGGCCGCCGGGCTGCATCGCGACGGTGGGGAAGGCGAGGACGGCCCCGTCGTGCTCGGCGGCGTGACGGACCACCTCGACCGCCCCCATGCTCACTCCCCCGCTGGTGACGATCAGATCGGCGTCCCGGTCGAGGACCTGCTCGCGCAGGCGCGCGAGCAGCTCCGAGGGGTCGTCGGGCACCGAGCCGGTGTGCACCACCTCGGCGCCGGCGTCGGCCAGGGCCGCGGCGAGCCCGGGGCCGTTGGCGTCGAACAGCGCACCGGGGTCAGGCGCTCCCTCCCCCGCGGAGCGGACCTCGGAGCCGGTGGACATCACGATCGTGCGCACCGGGGCCACCACCTCGACGTCACGGATCCCGCACGCGGCGAGGTGCGCGATCCGCGGCGGGGTGAGCAGCCGCTGCTCGCGCAGCACGGTGTCGCCGCGCCGGGTGTCCGAGCCGCGGGTGCGCACGAAGCGCCCGGCCCGGACGTCTGTGGGGGTGAGGGTGACGGCGGCGTCCTCCGCGGCCGACGGGCCGAACCGGCCGCGCGCGCTCTCCTCGACGGGGATCACCAGCTCCGCACCGGCGGGGATCGGCGCCCCGGTCATGATGGGCCGGGCGGTGCCGGGCTCCAGGGCGCCGGGCACGTCGCCGGCCGCGATCATCGGGCCCAGCGGCAGGGTCACGCTCTCGCCGGCGACGAGGCCGTCGGCGGCCAGCGCGTAGCCGTCCATCTGCGAGTTGTCGTGGCCGGGTACGTCGATGCGGGAGCGCTGCTCGGCGACGGCGACCCGGCCCACCGCTCGGGCATCGAGGGGGATCACCTCGCGGCCGCGCACCGCCCCCAGCAGCGCGGTCGCGTCCGCGACGTGGTCGGCCAGCGGGATCCGCTGCTGAGAGGTCATCGCGCGCTCGCTCCTGTGGCCGGGTCGGTCTGTTCGGCACGCCGGGGCAGGGCCCGGCGGCGCTCTTCCAGTATGGCGCGTCGGGCGGCCCTGCTCGCAGCGGCCGGTCCCGGCGCGGAGCGCCCGAGCGGACCGTCCGGTCCGCGCGGCGGCCGGTGCGCGGGGGACCATGGGCCCCACCCCCGGTCCCGGGCCGCACCGTATGCTGGGGACTGATCCCGGCCATGGCCGGGGCCGCATCGGAAGGTGGTGAGCAGATGGCTTCGCGCCGCATCTCGCTGGGGATGCCGACGCCGCGCAGGACCGATCAGACGGCCGAGTCGCTCCCGGACACCTCCGACCGCCCCGACTCCCCGGCGCTCGCCGACCGCTTCGGCCGCGAGGCCACGGACCTGCGGCTCTCGCTCACGGACTTCTGCAATCTGCGCTGCACGTACTGCATGCCCGAGTCCGGCATGGTGTTCCTGAAGAAGGACCAGCTGCTGAGCGTCGAGGAGATCGTGCGCCTGGTGCGCATCGGCGTGGAGCGCCTGGGCATCGAACAGGTCCGCTTCACCGGCGGCGAGCCGCTGACGCGCCCCGATCTCGAGGAGATCATCGCGGGGGTCGCCTCGCTCGAGCGGCGCCCGGACATCTCGCTGACCACGAACGCGATCGGCCTCGACCATCGCGCCGCCCCGCTGCGGGAGGCGGGCCTGGACCGGATCAACGTCTCCCTGGACTCGGTGGTCGCGGAGACCTTCGAGCGGCTCAGCCGGCGCCCCCTGCTGCACCGGGTGCTGGCGGGCATCGACGGTGCGCGCGAGGCCGGGCTGTCGCCGATCAAGGTCAACGCCGTACTGCTGCCGGGGGTCAACGACCACGAGCTGCCCGACCTGCTGGACTGGTGCCTGGACCGGGCGCTCCAGCTGCGGGTGATCGAGCAGATGCCGCTGGATGCGGACCACATCTGGGACCGCGGCGCGATGATCACCGCCGGGGACGTCCACTCGCTGCTCGCCGAGCGCTTCGTCCTCTCCCCCGTGGCCGAGGCCCGTGACGGCGCGCCCGCCGAGCTGTTCGAGGTGACCGATCGCGCAAGCGGCCGTCATCGCGGCCGGGTGGGCGTGATCGCCTCGGTGACCCGCCCTTTCTGCGCCGACTGCCGCCGGACCCGCCTCACGGCCGAGGGCCGCGTGCGCACCTGCCTGTTCTCGCGGGAGGAGACGGACCTGCGCGGTGCGCTGCGCTCCGGCGCCGACGACGAGGCGATCGCCGAGATCTGGCGCGCCGCCCAGTGGGGGAAGAAGGCCGGTCACGGCATGGACCGCGAGGACTTCGTGCAGCCGGAGCGCCCGATGAGCGCGATCGGCGGCTGAGAGAGGACGACATGACCAGCATCGACCCGACCATTGCCGCACGCACCCCCGAGACCGGGGAGGCCGGCACCGCACCGCGCATCGCCGTGCGCCTGTTCGCGGGAGCCGCCGCCGAGTACGGGGCCGACGCGGCCACCGTCCGGGCGCGCTCGCTCCAGGAGGCGATCGACGCGCTGACGGCGGGGGCCTCCGCCTCGGCGGCGCAGGTGATCGGCCGCTCGAGCGTGCTGCTCAATGCCGTGGCCTGCACGGACCCCGAGCGGATCCTCGCCGACGGCGACCGGCTGGACGTGCTGCCGCCCTTCGCGGGCGGCTGAGCCGGCCGACCCCTCCGCACCGGGGCCGCTCAGTCCGGGCTCGGGCTCAGTCCGGCCGCGTCACGGCGAGCGCCGTGCCCTCGACCGCGCCGAAGCCCCCGCGCAGCGAGCGCACACGGATCCCCTGCGCGGCGAGGCTGCGCTGGGCGCTCCCCGAACGGGACCCGGCCGCGCAGTACAGCACGGCGCCCTCGAGACGCTCCGCGGGCTCGGGCCCGGCCTCGGCGCGGGCGAGCAGCTCCCCCATCGGCAGGTGCTCGGCGCCGCGGATCATCCCGCCCGCGAGCTCGTGCTCCTCGCGGATGTCGATCACCCGCACGCCCGCCTCGAGCAGGGCGGGCAGCTCCGGGACCGTCACCTCGTCGCGGGGCGGGCCGGTCGGACCGGGCAGCCCGCAGGTCACCATCACGTCCTCGATCGCCTCGACCGGCCGGCGGTGCGGGTCGCGTGCCAGCGGCAGCTCGTCCCAGCGGGCGCGCAGCGCGTCGTAGAGGGCGAGCCGGCCGAACAGCACCTCCCCCAGCCCGGCCAGGACCTTGACCGCCTCCATCGCCATCGTCGAGCCGATCACCCCGCACAGCATCCCCAGCACTCCGGCCTCGGAGCAGCTGGGGACCTCGCCCGGGCGCGGCGGCACCGGATGGAGGTCGCGGTAGGTGACCCCGCGACCCTCCGCGCCCCAGAACACGCTGACCTGGCCGGAGAACGCCAGGATGGACCCCCACACCAGGGGGATGTCGAGGATCTCGCAGGCGTCGGAGGCGAGGTAGCGGGTGGGGAAGTTGTCGGTGCCGTCGAGCACCAGGTGGTGCCCGGCGAGCTGCTCGAGCGCGTTCTCGGGCGTGACCACGTCGACCACGGCGCGCACCACCGTCCCGGGGTTCTGCGCGTGCAGGTGCTCCGCGGCGGCCACCGCCTTGGGGCGCCCGAGGTCCTCGCCGGTGAACAGCACCTGGCGGTGGAGGTTGGTGGCGTCCACGGTGTCGGGGTCGAACAGGGTGATCTCCCCGATGCCCGCGGCGGCGAGGTAGGTGAGCAGGGGGGCGCCGAGCCCGCCCGCTCCGATCACGGCGATGCGGGAGGCCGCGAGCCGGCGCTGCCCGAGGGCGCCCAGCTCGGGCAGGCGCATCTGGCGGAGGTAGCGCTCCTGATCCTCCGGAAGGGAGTCCGGCGCCGGGGGCGTCGCGCACCGGCGGATGTCCGGCCCGGCCCCGATCGCTTCCGGGGTCTCGGCGGCGGGCTCCCGGGCGGGGGGTACCGGTCCGTCACCGACCCCCAGCACAGTCCCGTCGAAAACGCCATGTCTTTCCACCATGTGATGTAGTCTCCCTCACGGCCGCGCACTGGGGCGCCCGGCTACCGATGGATAACAATTCGATCATGGAGCCGTGACGGGCGCGATGGTGCGCCCCCGGGTGCCCTAGAGTTCAGAAACCTGCTCTGTGACCCGCATTCTCTGCGGATCGAGCACCGACAATGTGAGGATTCCCGACGATGCGATCACGTTCGTCCGCCCGGATGCGCCCGCGCCGCTGCGGTGCGCTCCCGGCCTACCGTGAGACCGTCCCGGCACCCGCCCCGGGAGCCTGTGCATGATCAAGTACATCCTGCGGCGATTCGTCAACTACCTGATCCTGACGGTCGTCGCGACCGTGTTCGCGTACATCGCCGCGAGCCTCTTCTTCTTCCCGCGCCGGCGGTACCTCGGGATCAACCCCCCGATCCCCGAGGAGTCGATCGACGGCATCCTCAGCGCCTACGGCGTCAACGACAAGGACCCGGTGCTGCTGCGCACCTGGTGGTGGATCGAGCGGGTCCTCTTCGAGCCGCTCACCCAGAAGCTGGGCCAGGACCTCAACGGCGACTGGGTGGTCGTGGAGATCTTCAGCCGTGCCGGTCTGAGCCTGCGCCTGCTGCTGCTGGGTGCGCTGCTGGCGGCGATCCTCGGCGTCGCCCTCGGCGTGTGGGGTGCGGTGCGCCAGTACAAGGCCTCGGACCAGGTCGTCACCTACGCGTCGTTCATCCTCATCTCGACCCCCACCTTCGTGGGCGGCGTGATCCTGATGATCCTGGCGACGAAACTCAACCAGCTGCTCGGATTCCAGGCCATCCGCTTCACCGGCCCCTACACCCCCGGCATCAGCGGGTTCTTCCCCCAGGTATGGGACGGGTTCGTGCATCTGCTGCTGCCCACGATCGCGCTGATGCTGTTCGGTGCGGCCGGCTACTCGCGCTATCAGCGCTCGCTCATGCTCGACGTGCTGGGCAGCGACTTCATCCGCACCGCCCGCGCCAAGGGGGCGACCCGCAACCGCGCGCTGGTCAAGCACGGCGTGCGTGTCGCGCTGATCCCGATGTCCACCTACTTCGCCTACAGCTTCGGCACGCTGGTGGCCGGCTCCGCCTTCCTCGAGATCATCTTCTCGTGGGACGGCATGGGCAAGTACGGCATCGTCGCGGTGCAGACCTCCGACGTCAACGCGCTGGCCGGCAACGTGTGCTTCACCGCGGTCCTGCTGCTGTTCAGCTCCACCCTGTCCGAAGTGCTGTATGCGGCACTCGACCCGAGAGTGAGGGTCTGACATGTCGATGAACGCGCAGCAGCCCGCTGACCACAGCGCCGACCTCGCCGAGGACCTCGAGCCCACCGCAGCCCTGATCGCCGAGAGCGCCGTGAAGGGCTCCGCGGAGGGCCCGGCGACGCATCGCCCGATCTCCCGCGGCCGCCTCGTGTGGCGCCGCCTGCGGACCAAGCCCAACTTCTACATCGGCGGCGTGATCGTGGCCGCGATCGTGGCCTTCGCCCTGTTCGGGGATCTGTTCAACATCTACGAGCAGGGCCAGCAGGACACCTTCAACTTCAACTCCCCGCCCAGCGCGCAGCACTACTTCGGCACCGACGCGATCGGCGTGGACCTCTACGCCTCGATGACCTCGGCGCTGCGCAAGTCGCTGCTGATCGGCTTCCTCGCCGCCCCCACGTCGACGCTGATCGCCGCGATCATGGGATCGCTGGCCGGGTACCTCGGCGGGCCCTTCGAGATGTTCACCAACTGGCTGATCAACCTGCTGCTGGTGCTGCCGGTGTTCTACGTCCTGATGATCGTCTCCCCCGCCATCGCCGACCCCAGCAACCTCCCCTCCGCGCTCCAGTGGCTCGGATTCCTGCCCGCCTGGGGGCTGCTGGTGCTCGCGATCGGGTTCTTCAACTGGATGATCATGGCCCAGATCGTGAAGAACCAGACGAAGTCGCTCAAGGAGCGCGAGTACGTCAAGGCCGCACGGTTCATGGGCGTCAGCACCCCCACCATCCTGCGCCGCCACATCATCCCCAACGTCGCCTCGCTGCTGATCATCGACGGCGCCCTCGGCGTCGCCATGGCGATCCTGGCGGAGACCTCGCTGAGCTTCTTCGGGCTGGGCATCCAGGCCCCGGACGTCTCCCTGGGCACGCTGCTGCAGGACGGCACCGGTGCCGCCGTGTCCCGCCCGTGGCTGTTCGTGATCCCGGCCGCCTTCCTGGTCACCCTGCTGACCGGTGTCGCCCTCGTGGGCGATGCCCTCCGCGACGCCATCGACCCCACCAGTGAGGTGAACCGTGCCTGAGCCGCTGCTGCAGGTCAAAGACCTGACCGTCACCTTCCCGAACTCCAGCGGCGGTGTGCGCGCCGTGCGCGGCGTGGACTACTCCGTCGACGAGGGCGAGTTCCTCGGCATCGTCGGCGAGTCCGGTTCCGGCAAGTCCGTCTCCTCGCTCGCGGTGATGGGCCTGCTGCCCAGCTCCGCGAAGATCGACGGCGAGATCACCTTCCGCGGCGAGTCCCTGCTGGGTATGCGCGACGCGCAGCTGTCGAAGCTGCGCGGGCGGGAGATGGCGATGATCTTCCAGGACCCGCTCTCGGCGCTGACCCCGGTGTACACCGTCGGTCAGCAGATCCAGGAGGCGCTGACCCTCCACGATCGGAACCTCCACCCGCGCACCGCCGAGAAGCGGGCCGTGGAGCTGCTGAAGATCGTGGGGATCCCCGCGCCGGAGCGCCGGGTCAAGGCCTTCCCGCACGAGTTCTCCGGCGGCATGCGCCAGCGCGCGATGATCGCGATCGCGATCGCGAACGATCCGGCGCTGATCATCGCCGACGAGCCCACCACGGCGCTGGACGTGACGATCCAGGCGCAGATCCTCGAGGTGCTGCAGAAGGCCAAGGAGGTCACCGGTGCGGCCGTCGTGCTGATCACTCACGATCTGGGCGTCGTCGCCGGCAACGTGGACCGCGTGGCCGTGATGTACGCGGGCAAGCTGGTCGAGAAGGGCCCGGTCGACGAGGTCTTCCGGGCTCCGCGGATGCCGTACACGATGGGTCTGCTGCGCTCGGTGCCGAACATGCTCACCGCTGGCAAGGAGCGGCTGGTGCCCCTCGAGGGGCGGCCGCCGAACCTCGCCGACCTGCCGCCCGGCTGCCCCTTCGCGGATCGCTGCCCCGCCGTGCAGGACCGCTGCCGCACCACGGAGCCCACGCTGATCGCCGAGTTCGGGGACGGGCGCGAGGTCGCCTGCCATCGGGCCGACGAGATCGTCGCCGGCACCCTGAAGCCCTCGGACATCTTCCCGCGCCCCCCGCACGAGGAGCGCACGCTCAAGGAGTCCGACACCCTGAACCCGGTGGTCCGGGCCCAGGACCTGGTGCGCCACTTCCCGCTCTACAAGGGCTCGGTGTTCCGCCGCGTGGTGGGCAGCGTGAAGGCCGTCGACGGCGTGGACTTCGAGGTCCTGCCCGGCGAGACGCTCGGGCTGGTGGGCGAGTCCGGTTCGGGCAAGTCCACCACCGCGCTGGAGATCATGGAGCTGGTCACGCCCCAGCGCGGCAGCCTGGAGGTGAACGGGAAGGACGTCGGCACGCTCTCGAAGGCCCAGCGCCTCGAGATGCGTCAGGACGTGCAGATCGTCTTCCAGGACCCGATGGCCGCGGTGGATCCGCGGATGCCTGTCGGCGACATCATCGGCGAGCCGCTCACCGTCCACCGGGTCCCCCGCGAGGAGCGGAACCGCAGGGTGCTCGAGATGCTCGAGCTGGTGGGCCTCGCTCCGGAGATGACGGACCGCTACCCGCACGAGTTCTCGGGCGGCCAGCGCCAGCGCATCGGCATCGCCCGTTCGCTGATCACCAACCCGAAGGTGCTGGTGCTGGACGAGCCGGTCTCCGCGCTCGACGTGTCCGTGCAGGCCGGAGTGATGAACCTGCTCGAGGACCTGCGCGACCGGCTCGGGCTGTCCTACCTCTTCGTCGCCCACGACCTCGCCATCATCCGGGAGATCGCCGACAAGATCGCGGTGATGTACCTGGGGCGGATCGTCGAGTACGGGCCGGTGCGCGAGGTGTACGAGAAACCCCGTCACCCCTACACCCGGGCACTGATGAGCGCGGTGCCGGTGCCGGATCCCGCCGTCGAGCGCGAGCGGCAGCGGATCCTGCTCACCGGGGACCTCCCCAGTCCCACCGAGGACATCCCCGGCTGCAACTTCGCCTCGCGGTGCCCGCTGTTCCGGATGCTCGACGAGGACCGCCAGGCCAGGTGCCTCGGCGAGGACCCGGCGACGGTGCCCCAGGGCGGGTCGAACGTGGCCTGCCATCACGTCGACCAGATCGGCCGCCTCGACGACGTCGACATCTCCGCCCTGTCCCCCACCGGCGACTGAGACCCCGCGTCCCTTCGCCCTTCGACTGCAGTACCCGTCCATCGACCCGACGACCCCGAATCCCGTGCAGAGCTGCACATCGCATCAGGAAGAGAGAATCCCCATGAAGATCACGAGCACTCGTCGTCTGTTCCTCGCCGGCACCGGCGTGGTCGGCTCCGCCGCGGCGCTGGCCGCCTGCGGCGGCCAGGCCACCGAGGAGGAGCAGCAGTCTCAGGCCGCCGAGGAGAACGAGCAGGCCGCCGAGGAGCAGGGGGAACTGCCCGGCACCGCCTGGGAGCGCATGGACTACGACCAGGTGCCCGACGGCGGCACCCTGCGCAAGGCCATCCTCACCTTCCCGGCGAACTGGAACCGTGCGCAGGTCGACGGCAACAACGCCAACACCCTGGACATCGCGGAGCCCTGCGGCGCCAGCTCCGCCATCTGGATCTCGGAGAAGGGCGAGAAGGAGTTCAACCCCGACTACGTCGAGTCCGCCGAGATGGTCAGCGAGGACCCGCAGACCATCCGCTTCAAGTACAACCCCGAGGCCAAGTGGGACAACGGCGATCCGATCGTCGTCGAGGACATGATCGCCGAGTGGAAGGCCTGCAACGGCTCCAACGAGGAGTTCCTCACGGTCTCGACGGTCGGCTACGAGCAGATCGAGTCGATCACGCAGACCGATGACGAGTTCTCCGGCGAGATCGTCTTCGCCACCCCGTTCATCGACTGGATCACCATGGTGCACCCGGGCGCTCCCGCGGCCGTGTACGCGGATCCGGAGACCTTCAACACCGGCTATGTCGATGAGCCCACCCCGGGCAAGGGCCCGTTCAAGGTCGCGAACCTCGACGCCGACGGCGGCGTGGTCACCCTCGAGCGGAACGAGCACTGGTGGGGGCGCGCCCCGAAGCTGGAGTCGATCATCTTCCAGGTGGTCGACCAGACCACCCAGCCGCAGTCCTTCGCCAACGGCGAGATCGACTGGCTGGAGGTCGGCACCGGTGACGTGCTCTCGCAGGCCCAGTCCCGTGAGGACGCGGTCATCCAGACGTCCAACGGCGTGACCTGGACGCACCTGACCATGAACGTCACCGGCGGCGACGGCCTGCTCGAGGACGTCAAGGTGCGCGAGGCCATCGCCCGCGCGATCGACCGCGACGCCATCGGCCGCGCCGTGGTGGGCCCGCTCGGGGCGCCGATCGTGTTGGTGGACAACTTCGTCTACCTCCCCGGCCAGGACGGCTACCAGGACTCCTACGAGCCCATCGGCAGCCTGACCTTCGACCAGGAGGCCGCGGGCACGATCCTCGACGAGGCCGGCTGGGTGCTCGAGGGCGACAAGCGCCAGAAGGACGGGAAGACGATGGACCTGTCCGTCATCATCCCGGCGGACACCAAGTCGAACTCCGACCGCGCCCGTCAGGTGCAGACCAACCTCAACGAGGTGGGCTTCAACTGCGAGCTGCAGACGGTCCCGGCCGACGGCTACTTCCCCGACTACGTCATGCCGGGGTCCTTCGACATGGTGACCTTCTCCTGGCAGGGCACGGCCTACCCCGAGTCCGGCGCCGCGAACCTGGTCTACCCGAAGGAATCGGGCCAGAACTTCACCGGCTACGCCGATGACCGCATCGGCCCGGTGAACGAGAAGCTCCTGGCCGCGTTCGACAAGGACGAGCGCCTCGCGGCGGCCAACGAGATGTCGAACATCATCGCCGAGACGTGGACGATCATCCCCTTCTACGCCACGCCGAACATCGTGGCCATCAAGGAGGGTGTCGTGAACACGGGTGCCTCGCAGTTCGAGGTCACCGACTGGACCCAGGTGGGCCTCAAGGCCTGATCGCCACCTGCTCCACAGACGGGAGGGGCCGGACCGCCGCGGCGGTCCGGCCCCTCCTCGCTGTCGCGGACGCTCACACCACCGCGCGGACGGCGACGAGCGCGATCAGCACCCCCACGACGCCGATCTGCAACAGGTTGGGGGTGGTGGTCATCTCCTCCGTGGCACCGTCGACAGGCATGCTGCCCGCGGCGTCCCGGCGGTCCATGAAGCGCTCCCAGCGCGTCCTGACCACGGCGGACCGGCTGTGCCGCTGATCGGTGACCAGGCGTTCCTGCGGGGTGTAGGAGCGCCCGCGCAGGGTCTGCTCGTACATCGTCGCCTCCCTGCGCCAGGGCTTGTCGCGGCCCAGCGCCGGGGCGTTCCACGCGGTGATGGTCGAGGTCGCGGCGCGCTGGGTGATCACCTCGAAGCGCAGCATCGCGCCGAGGCGCACCTCCTGGATCGCGGCGAAGGGGATGTGATGGGTGACGAACACATTGCGCACCTCCACGGAGTCCTCGTGCAGCACCACCCGGGGCGCCCAGAGAACCATCCACACCAGCGCCAGGGCCAGCAGCACCGCGGGCAGCACCAGCACGCCCTCCCAGCCGGCGCGGAGCACGGCATCGAGGGCGAGGCCGAGGCAGAGCACCCCCACGAGCCCACACAGGACCGCCGCCCCGTGCGGGCGCAGATGGAGCGTGCCGCCGGGGTCGGGGTCCGGGACGGCGCGTGGAGCTGACATGCCTCCACGGTAATCGAGCATGGTGGTGCGGTTCAGCACCGCACGACAGGGACCCACCCCTCCTCGAGCGCTCCCCCGGGCCTGGGGGCACCGCGCAGCACGATCGCGTCGGCCCGCCCGTAGGGGGCCAGGCGGCGGCCCGGCAGCAGGTCCACGACCTCGGGCCCGTCCTCGCGGCGCCGCAACCGCCCGGGCAGCGCATGCACCGTGCCGGGTCGTGCGCGCACGGCCTGCGCGGCGGTGTCGCCGAGCAGAACGGTCCGCACCGCGGCCGCGTCGCCGCCCAGCAGCGGGCGGACGAACAGGTGGTAGCCGACCAGCGCCCCGACCGGCGTGCCGGGCAGGTGCACCACGGGCACCCCGCCCTCGAGCCGCCCCCATCCCTGGGGTCCGCCCGGCCTCAGCGCCAGGTGCGCGAAGCGGGAGGTGCCGCTGCCGTGCTCGCCCAGGAGCGTCTTCACCACGTCGAACGCACCGTGGCCGATCCCGCCGGTGGTGACCACGAGATCGGAGTCCGCAGCGGCCCGGTCGAGCACCTCCCGCAGGCGCGCGTGGTCGTCACCGCTGTGCAGCGGGGGCAGGGCCTCGGCCCCGTCGGCCCGCAGCGCCGCGGCGAGCATGGTGCCGTTGGACTCGCGCACGCCGCCGGGCAGCTGGATCTCGGCGGAGAGCTCGTCCCCGGTGACCACGACGCAGACGCGCGGCGTCCGATGCACGGGCAGGGCCCCCATCCCGAGGGCACGGGCGAGGCCGATCAGGCCCGGCCCCACGCGGTCCCCGTCGGCGGCGAGCTGCTGCCCGTGCGCGACCTCCTCGCCGATGCCGCGCACATGGCGCTGCGCGGGCGGGAGCTCCGCGAGGTCGAAGGTCACGGCGGACGGCACCGGGCCGAAGGGATCGGCGTCGCTCGCCTCGACCTCGACGACGGCGTCCGCCCCCAGCGGCACGGGCGCGCCGGTCATGATGCGTGCGGCGGTGCCGGGCGCGAGGGCGGGCACCTGCCCGGGGCGGGCCGGCAGCTCGTCGCTGACGGGCAGGGTGGTGCGGCCGGGAGCGGTGAGGTTCGCGCGGCGCACCGCGAAGCCGTCCATCGCCGCGATCGGCACGGCGGGCATCGCCTCGGGGCTGCGCACCTCGGCCGCGAGACGGCGCCCCAGGGCCCGGTCGAGGGGCACCGCGTCCGCCCCCGACGGCAGGACGATCTCGCGCAGCAGGAGCTCCCGCCACTGCAGGGGATCCGGGCGGGTCGCGGACATGGTGCTCCTGGGGGCGATGCGGCGGTCGGGATCCCCATGATCCCCCATGGCCGTGCGTCGGTGCAGGGTGCATCATGGAGGCATGCGTGAGATCCGTTTCGACCGCTTCGGCGGCTCCGACGTCCTGACCCTGCACACCGACGCCCCGGTCCCCGAGCCGGCCGCCGACGAGGTGCTGGTGCAGGTCGCCTTCGCGGGCCTGAACCCGCTGGACTTCAAGATCCGCGACGGCTCCTCCGGCCGGGCGGAGGACCTGGAGCTGCCGGCCGGCACGGGGCGCGAGATGGCGGGCACCGTGATCGGTGCGGGCTCCGGCCTGGACGAGGCGGAGCTGGGCTCGCGCGGCCTCACCGTCGGCACCCGCGTGTTCGGGATGCGCGCGCCGGAGGACCGGCGCGGCGTCGCGGCGGAGGTCATCGCGATCTCGGCCGACGATCTCGCCCCGATCCCCGGGGAGATCCCCGACGAGGACCTGCCGCGCTGGGCGGGCCTGGCGCTGGTGGGGCTCACCGCGATCGCGACCGTGCGGGACACGGCCGGGATCGCGCAGGGCGAGACCGTGCTGGTCCACGGCGGCACCGGCGGTGTCGGGCAGCTGCTGATCCCGATGGCGCTCGAGGCCGGGGCGAAGGCCGTCCTGGCCACCGGGCGCTCGGCGAACGCGGAGCGGATCCGCGAGCTGGGTGCCGTGCCGATCTCCTACGACACCCAGGACTGGGCCGCGGAGGTCCAGCGGCTCACGGACGGCCGCGGCGTGGACGTCGTGCTCGACACCCACTACCACTCGACGTTCCTGCCCAGCCTCGACCAGCTCGCCGACGGCGGCCGGATCGTCGCACTCCCCTCCCTGGCCGACCTCACCCCCGCCCTGGAGCGCGGGATCGAGGCGCGGGTGCCCTCGATCGTCCCCGGACGGGACCGGCTGGACCGGCTCGCCCAGGGCATCCGCGCGGGCCGCTACCCGCTCGAGGTCTCGGAGGTGCTGCCGCTCGCGGAGATCGCCCAGGCCCATCGCCGGCTCGAGGAGGGGCACACCCGCGGCAAGCTGGTGCTCGACGTGCGCTCCTGACACCGGCGGCGGGGCGCGCGCCCACCGGTGGCGCAGGACACATGTCCAACGGGTAGGCTTTTGCCATGGTCGTGCCCCCTGTCGATGACGCCGAGGCGGCGCTGCATGCCCTCGAACCGGTGATGCAGCCCGGCGGCTGGGCGCTGCTGAACTCCCTCCCGCCGTACCGCGAGAGCGAGGCGCTGCGGCAGGCCGCGCAGCTGCGCGAGGCCGGGCACGCACCCGAGCTGGTCTCCGCGGCGCTGACCCAGTCCCGGCTGCGCGCCCGCGCCGCGGAGAAGTTCGGGGAGTTCGCCTCCTCGATGCTGTTCACCCCGCACGGCCTCGAACAGGCCACGCGCCTGCCGGTCGCCGCGATGCACGCCGAGCGCTTCCAGCGCGCCGGGGTGGCGAGCGTCGCAGATCTCGGATGCGGCATCGGCGGGGACTCGATGGCGCTCGCGGGGCTGGGCGTCGACGTGCAGGCCGTGGACCGCGATCCGGTCACCGTCGCCGTCGCCACCGTGAACCTCCGCCCCTTCCCGAACGCCCGCGCCCGCCTGGGCCGGGCCGAGGGGCACGATCCCCGCGACACCGAGGGGATCTGGCTGGACCCGGCCCGGCGCACCCCGGCCCGCGGCGGCACCCGGCGCCTGCACGACCCGGAGGAGTACGAGCCGCCGCTGTCGACGGTCGTCGAGCTCGCCCACCGCCTCGGCCGCAACGGCGAGGCGGGCCCGCTGGGCGCGAAGCTCGGCCCGGGCATCGCCCGGGACGCCCTGCCCGAGGACGTCGAGATGCAGTGGCTGTCCTTCCACGGCCAGGTGCTCGAGGCGACCGCCTGGTTCGGACCGCTCGCGAGGGAGGGCGTGCTCTCCTCCGCCGTGCTGGTGGACCGCCACGGCGCGCACCGGCTGGACCGCGGCGCCGATTCCGCCGGCGACCCCGAGCCCGGGCCGCTCGGCGATCACCTCTACGAGCCCGACGGCGCCGTGATCCGGGCCGGGCTGATCGGCACCCTCGCCGAGCACCTGGGCGCCCGCACCCTCGATCCCAGCATCGCGTACCTCAGCGGCGACCGGTACGCGACCACGCCCTTCGCCCGCGGCTACGCGGTGCGGGACGTGATGCCCTTCGGGCTCAAGCGCCTGACCTCGTACCTGCGGGAGCACCGCCTGGGGGTGCTCGAGATCAAGAAGCGCGGCACCGCGGTGGAGCCGGACGAGCTGCGGCGCAAGCTGCGGCCGCGCCGCTTCGGCGACGACTCCGCGACGCTGCTGCTGACCCGGATCGCCGGGGAGCAGTCCGTGATCGTCGCCTCCCCGCACCCCGCACCGGCCGCCCAGGGCACGGCGCACGGAGCGGCCCGATGAGCTCGCCGCACCACGCCCGCACCGCGCACGGCGCCCCGCCCGAGGCGCGCCCGGCGGCCTCTGCGGACGGTCCCGACTCCGACCGCTCCGCACCGCACCGCCGGATGGTCGCCGTGATGCTGCTGGTCGTCGCGCTCGGTGCGCTCGGCCTCGTCGCCCTCGGCGCCGCCGCGGACCGCGGCCCCGAGCCCGTGTACCAGGGCGGCACCGAGGGCACGTACCGCTGGGCCCCGCAGCGGGAGGACTACTGGGAGCCGGACTGGTCCACCGAGGACGTCACCACCCGTCCCCCGGACCCGGACGGCCCGAACACGGGCGTGATCATCGCCCTCTCGGTCCTCGGCGCGGTCCTGCTCGTCGTCGCCGCCTGGGTGATCTACCGGATGCGGCAGCTCGCCCGGCCCGCACCGGAGCTCGCCGACGTCGCGGGCGTGGACGAGCTCACCCCCGCCCAGGCGAGGGCCGCGCTCGAGGACGCTCGTGACCGCCTCTCCACCGTGATGGACGCCCATGACGCGGTGATCGCTGCCTGGCTCTCGCTGGAACGTGCGATCGCCGCGGCCGGTGTGCGCCGCGACCCCTCCCAGACCACGCTGGAGTACGTCGTCGCGGTGCTCGGCTCCCTCGAGCTCGACCGCTCGGCGCTGGACCGGCTGGCCCATCTGTACCGTCGGGCGCTGTTCGACCCGCAGCCCCTGGTCGAGACCGACCGTGACGACGCACTGACGCTGCTGGACACGCTGACCGACGAGCTCGAGCGCGGTGCGGACGGGAGGGACGCCCGATGAGCCGCTCCTGGCGCTCTCTGCTGATCCGACTGGCCCTCGGTGCCGTGCTCGCGGTGGCCGGCTACGTCGTGTGCACGCTCATCGGCCTCTACCTGCCCCTGGCGATGCTGATCTCCGTGGGGCTGGCCCTCGGAGCCGCCCTGTGGATCATCAACCAGGGAGCGGACCGCGCCGACCAGCTGCACGCCCCCGAGCTCGACCTCGACGTCGACTACGCCCTGCCCCATGCCCAGGACACGCAGGTGCGCCGGCTCGAGGACCTCGCCTACGGGGCGCAGCCCCGCCGCCGCATGACCGGCCGCGGGCTCGCGCGCGTCCTGGGCGAGATCGCGGACGAGCGGGCCCGCGATCCCGACGCCCCAGACCTCAGCCCGGGCCTGGTCCGCCTGATCGAGACCGCCCGCCGACCCGATGCCGAGGCGCATCCCGTCGGCGCCATCGACCGCCGCGGCCTGCACCGCTGCCTGACCGAGCTCGCCTCGCGCGAGGAGAGGGACCGATGACCGACCCCACCACCCATACCGCCAGCACGTCCCCGGCCCCCGCCGCCCCGGTGGCGCCCACCCCGATGTCGGGGGACGAGGCCACCGCCGCCGCGGCCCGCGTGCTCGACGCGGTCGAGACCGCCGTCGTCGGCAAGCGGGAGTCGCTCGAGCTCGTGCTCACCGGCATCCTCGCCGGCGGCCACGTGCTGCTCGAGGACCTCCCGGGGCTGGGCAAGACCCTCGCCGCGCGGTCCTTCGCGCAGGCGCTCGGGCTCGAGTTCACCCGCGCCCAGTTCACCCCCGACCTGCTGCCCGCGGATCTCACCGGCGCCGAGGTGTTCGACCAGCGCACCGGGGAGTTCGCGTTCCGCCCCGGCCCCGTGTTCACCGGGCTGCTGCTGGCCGACGAGATCAACCGCACCCCGCCCAAGACCCAGTCGGCGCTGCTGGAGGCGATGCAGGAGCGGCAGGTCTCCGTCGAGGGCACGACGCGGAGGCTGCCCACCCCGTTCCACGTGCTGGCCACCGCCAACCCGGTCGAGCACGAAGGCACCTACCCCCTGCCCGAGGCCCAGCTGGACCGCTTCCTGCTGCGGCTGTCCTTCGGCTACCCCAGCGCGCAGCAGGAGTGGGACGTGGTCTCCCGCCGGATCG
>CAZHSL010000024.1:0-16565 GCA_964535185.1 uncultured Corynebacterium sp. | reverse complement strand
TCCAGAAGTACGGCCGCGAGCCGATCTCCCTGCACACCCCGCTGGGCGAGGACGGAGACAGCGAGTTCGGCGACCTCATCGAGGACTCCGAGGCCGTGGTGCCCGCCGACGCGGTGAGCTTCACGCTGCTGCAGGAGCAGCTGCACTCGGTGCTGGACACCCTCTCGGAGCGGGAGGCCGGCGTGGTCTCGATGCGCTTCGGCCTCGAGGACGGCCAGCCCAAGACCCTCGACGAGATCGGCAAGGTCTACGGGGTCACCCGGGAGCGGATCCGGCAGATCGAATCCAAGACCATGTCCAAGCTGCGCCACCCCTCGCGGTCGCAGGTGCTGCGGGACTACCTCGACTGAGCGAGCACCCCTGCACGGCGACGGTCCACGGGTCCGGATCCGCGAGGATCCGGGCCCGTGCTCGGTCCGCGGCCGCGCAGCAGCCGCCGCAGACGGCCCCGACGACCCCGGGAGAGGGACGATGAGGACGACGCCGCAGACCGACGCACGGACCGACATCGCACCGGCCGGCGCCGCCCGGACCGACGCGGAGCTGCGCATCCATCGCGTCGGCGCCGAGGACTGGGTCTCGCACCGGGACCTGCGGCTGGACATGCTCACCGCGGATCCGGACGCGTTCTGGGCCGATCTGGACGAGGTCCGTGCCCGCACCGCGCAGCAGTGGCGCGAGGAGATCGCCGGGCCCCGCCTCCACCTGCAGGCCCGTCGCGGCCCGGACGTGCTGGGCGGCATCGCCCTGCTCCCGACCGGCTACACCCCCGCGCACCCGATCCCCGCGGACCGTGCGCACATCGTCTCGCTCTGGGTACGGCCCGAGGCGCGGGGGAGCGGCGTCTCACGCCCCCTGTTCGCGGCGCTGGCCCGCCTCTCCCTCGAGCTGGGCCGCCCGGACCTGCGACTGGACGTGGACGAATCCAACGTCGTCGCCCAGCGCCTGTACGAGCGCCTCGGCTTCGCGGCCACCGGTGCGCGCGACCCCCGGCAGGGGCGCAGCACCGCCTGGGTCGAGTACGCGATCCGGGCCGCGCCCCGGGGGCCGCCCCCCCCGCGCCAGGCCCCACCACCCGGGGGCACCCGGCGGGCCGCCCCCCCCCGGGGGGGCCCCCTTCGTGACGCGTGGGGGACTGCCGCGACGGCCCCGGAGGGGCGCCCGCGGGCCGTCGGCTCAGTCGTCGACGGGCTCGGGCTTGAGGTGCAGCCGCTCGGTCTCGTCGATGATCTCGGAGGCGATGGAGGTGAAGGCGTCCTGGTGGGCGCGCGCGTGGTGCGCGCAGAACATCAGTTCGCCTCCGGCCTCGAGCATCACCTTGACGTACGCCTGCGCACCGCAGCGGTCGCAGCGGTCGTGTGCCGTGAGCCGGGGAGCTTCGAGAGTCAGGTTCATAAGCCCATTTGTAGCATCGCGGGCTGCCGCCGGGGGAGTGTCCACAGCCGTGGTTCGCTGGGGGCGCAACAGCGTGTGAGCGGGACCGCGCTCGCGGCCGCCGCAGGGCCTGTGAGCGGTGCGGCACGGCTCAATACCCGCTTCGACGTGCTCGGACACGTAGCATCTGGGGCGTGTCCACCACCAGCGCCGCCAAGAAGTCCGCCTACGATGCCCGCAACCTCCAGGTCCTCGAGGGCCTCGAGGCCGTGCGCAAGCGCCCGGGCATGTACATCGGCTCGACCGACTCCCGAGGGCTCATGCACTGCCTCTGGGAGATCCTGGACAACGCCGTCGACGAGGCGCTCGGCGGCTACGGGGACTCGATCGAGATCATCCTCCACGAGGACCACTCCGTCGAGGTGCGGGACACCGGGCGCGGCGTCCCGGTGGACGTCGAGCCCCGCACGGGCCTGACCGGCGTCGAGGTCGTCTACACCAAGCTCCACGCCGGCGGGAAGTTCGGCGGCGGCTCGTACGCGGCCTCCGGCGGTCTGCACGGCGTCGGGGCGAGCGTCGTCAACGCGCTGTCCGGCCGTCTCGACGTCGAGGTGGACCGCGGCGGCAAGGTCTACGCCATGAGCTTCCAGCGCGGCCAGCCGGGCGAGTTCGCCGATGCGGACGGACCGGATCCGGCCTCTCCGTTCACCCCCGCGGACGGTCCCGCCGAGCTGCGCGTGGTGGGGAAGGCCAAGCGCGGCGTGACCGGCACCCGGGTCCGCTACTGGGCGGATCCGCAGATCTTCGTCAAGGGCTCCCACTTCTCGCTCGACGACCTCAACCGGCGCTCCCGGCAGACCGCGTTCCTGGTGCCCGGGCTGAAGCTCTCGGTCACCGATCTCCGCCCCGAGGCGTCCCCGGACCAGCCGGCGACCCGCACCTACAAGTACGACGGCGGCATCAGCGAGTTCGTCGAGTACCTGGCCCAGGACCAGAAGATCACCGACGTGATCCGGCTGCAGGGCACGGGCGAGTACACCGAGACGATCCCGGTGCTGGACCGCAACGGCCACATGGTCTCCACCGAGGTGGAGCGCTCCTGCGAGGTCGACATCGCGCTGCGCTGGGGAGAGGACTTCGATGCGACCCTGCGCTCCTTCGTGAACATCGTCGCGACCCCCAAGGGCGGCACGCACGTCACCGGTTTCGAGCAGGCGCTGGTCAAGACCCTGCGCAAGCAGGTCGAGAACCAGGCGCGCCGCGTGAAGTTCAACGCGAAGAACGAGAAGATCGAGAAGGACGACACGCTCGCGGGCCTCACCGCCGTGGTGAGCGTGCGCATCGACGAGCCGCAGTTCGAGGGCCAGACCAAGGAGGTGCTCGGCACCCCCGCGATCCGCGCGATCGTGGCCCGGGTCGTCGAGGAGCGGCTGACGGAGTTCCTCACCACCACGAAGAAGGGGGAGAAGGAGCAGGCCAACCTGGTCATCGACAAGGTGGTCTCGGAGATGCGCGCCCGCATCGCGGCCCGCATGCACAAGGAGGTCTCGCGCCGCAAGAACGCGCTGGAGTCCTCCACCATGCCCACCAAGCTCGCCGACTGCCGCACGCACGACGTCGAACGCTCCGAGCTGTTCATCGTCGAGGGCGACAGCGCGCTGGGCACGGCGAAGAACGCCCGTTCCTCGGAGCACCAGGCGCTGCTGCCGATCCGCGGCAAGATCCTCAACACCCAGAAGGCATCCGTCACGGACATGCTGAAGAACACCGAGTGCGCGGCGATCATCCAGGTGATCGGCGCGGGCTCGGGCCGCACCTTCGACCTGGACGCCGCCCGCTACGGCAAGATCATCATGATGACCGACGCCGATGTGGACGGCGCCCACATCCGTACCCTGCTGCTGACCCTCTTCCACCGCTACATGCGGCCCCTGGTCGAGGCCGGGCGCGTCTACGCGGCGGTGCCGCCGCTGCACAGGGTGGAGATCGTCCACGGCGGCAAGAGGAAGAACGAGCTGGTCTACACCTACTCGGAGGCGGAGCTGAACAAGCTGCTGAAGAGCCTCGAACGGCGCGGCAAGAAGTACAAGGAGCCGATCCAGCGCTACAAGGGCCTGGGGGAGATGGACGCCGATCAGCTCGCGGACACCACCATGGACCCCGGCCACCGCACCCTGCGCCGGGTACGGATCGAGGACGCCGAGGCGGCCAGCGCCGTCTTCGAGCTGCTGATGGGCTCCGAGGTCGCCCCGCGCAAGCAGTTCATCATCGAGGGAGCCGAGGAGCTCGACCTGGAGAGGATCGACGCATGAGCCTGGCCGTACGGGTCATCCCCTGCCTGGACGTCGACGCGGGCCGCGTCGTCAAGGGTGTGAACTTCAAGGACCTGCGCGATGCCGGGGACCCGGTGGAGCTCGCCGCCCGCTACGGCGCGGAGGGCGCGGACGAGCTCACCTTCCTCGACGTCACCGCCTCCTCCGGGGGCCGGGACACCATGATCGACGTGGTCCGGGCCGCTGCCGAGCAGATCTTCATCCCGCTGACCGTCGGCGGCGGCGTGCGCACGGTCGAGGACGTCGACCAGCTGCTGCGCGCCGGTGCCGACAAGTGCGGTGTGAACACCGCCGCGATCGCCCGCCCCGAGGTGATCTCCGAGATCTCGCGCCGCTTCGGCAACCAGGTGCTGGTGCTGTCCATCGACGCGCGCCGCGTCACGGACGACACCCCCGAGGGCACGGCCCGCTCCGGCTCGGGCTTCGAGGTCACCACCCACGGCGGCCGGCGCGGCACCGGCATCGACGCGATCGCCTGGATCCGCGAGGTCACCGAGCGCGGCGCCGGGGAGATCCTGCTGAACTCGATGGACGCCGACGGCACCGAGCAAGGCTTCGACCTCGAGCTGATCCGTCTCGCGCGGGAGGCGTCGGACCTGCCGCTGATCGCCTCCGGCGGTGCCGGGCTGCCCGAGCACTTCGCTCCGGCGGTGCACGCCGGCGCGGACGCCGTGCTCGCCGCGAGCGTGTTCCACTTCCAGCAGATGACGATCGGCCAGGCGAAGGCGGCGATGGCCGCGGACGGCATCACCGTGCGGTGAGCGCTCCGCTGTCGGTCGCGCCCCGCACCGCAGACACCGGGCGCCCGGGACGCGGACGCGACCGGTTCGCGCAGGTGCTGCTCGTCGCCCTGCTGGCGGTGCTGCTGGCCGCGGGCTGGCTGCTGTGGGACAACCGACGCCTGGACGTCACGGCGTACGAGGTCGGCCCGCCGCCGAACGGGACCGAGGCCTCCGCCGCGGCGACGGGCGTGAGGATCGCGCAGGTCTCGGATCTGCACGCGGCATCCTTCGGCACCTTCACGCAGCGCCTGGTGGATGCGGTCGAGGCGGCGGAGCCGGACCTGATCGCGCTCACCGGCGACCTGATCGACGTGCGCACCGCGGATCTCTCCGAGGTGCTCGCCGTCGTCGAGCGCCTGCAGGCCGTCGCCCCGGCGTACTTCGTGCTCGGCAACCACGAGGCGGATTCCACGCTGCACGACGAGCTGCTGGCCGGGCTCGAGGAGCGCGGTGTGGTCGTGCTGCGCGACGAGGCCGCGCAGGTGCGCGTCGCAGGGACCGAGTTCACCCTGATCGGGATCGACGATCCGCGGGTGCGTGCGGTCCGGGGCCTGGAGCCCCGGGACCCGGCGGAGGTGCTCCCCGGGCTCGTCCCGTCGGAGGCGGGCACCACGGTGCTGCTCGCACACCGGCCGGAGCTGCTGGACCGCTACGCCGGGCAGGGGATCGACCTGGTGCTGTCCGGGCACGCGCACGGCGGTCAGGTGCGCGTGCCCGGTCTGGGCGGGCTGTTCGCCCCGCACCAGGGCTGGCTGCCCGATCTCAGCGAGGGCGTGCACGAGCGAGGCGGGACCACCATGGTGATCAGCCGCGGGCTCGGCAACAGCATCGCCGCGGTGCGGGTGAACGATCCCCGTGAGCTGGTGATCGTCGACCTGCGCGTCGTGCCCTGAGCCGGCCGCTCAGCGGAGCTGGCCGAGGCTGATCCCGAGCATCGCGTGCTGCATCACCAGCTCGTTCTCGTGACGTGCCTGCGCGGCGGCCGCCTCGCGTCGCGCCTGCAGCACGGCGCGGCGTCGCGCACGGGCCTGCCGCGGCGTCTCGGCGGGACGCTCACGGACTCCGGGCACGGGCCGACGGGGGCCGGGCTGCGGCGGACGGGTCTGCTGCGGGGTGGTCGGGGCGGTCATGGTCGGCGGGGTCATCGTCTTCTCGCTTCGAGAGCAGGGGAGGGCAGGGCAGGGCGCAGCGCGCGCCGTGCGCTCGGCGCAGGGCGTGGCCTTGAGGATGTGTGCGTCCGCCTCGGCGGCGGGCGGAGGGACGGCGAGGCCGTCTCAGCGGGCGGGGCGTTCCGCGGCGTCGGTCCGGCAGCGGCCCCCGACGGCCGCTGGATCGTTCACGGCGGAGCCGTGGAGCCGGATGGGGGAGGCGCCGAGGCCGCACGACGCGGCCGGGCTCGCCGGGGTCGTGGTCGGTGTCGTGTGCGTCTCCATGAGGACAGTCGACCACCCCGGGGTCACGGGCACAACCGAATTACCGCGGGCGGGGCGCACGCCGGGCAACGGCGTCCTCCCGCGCGCCGAGCGCATCCGCCCGGAATGACAGCGGCCCCGGTCCTCCGCGGTGGGGCGGGGGATCGGGGCCGCTGGGCGTGGGGTCAGCGCTCGATGCGGTAGGTGACCCCGAGGGTGTGGGAGCTGCCGGGCTCGAGCCGCACGAAGCCGTCCTTGGCGACCGCGGGCTCGATGCACACGAACTCCGTCCAGGCGGCATCGGGGATGTCCGCCATGTCCGCTACGCCGGTGTCCCAGGGGTTCCACACCACGGTCTTCGCGGTGCCGCGGGTGGTGGAGACGATGCGGCGCCCGGCCGCCCCGTCCGTCAGCGCGACCTCGGCGGCGGAGGCGACGACGCGGTCGGTCGGGCCGGTCAGCCGCAGCGGCTCCGCCGGCATCACGTCGGGCGCGAGGGAGCGGGTGTTGTCCAGGAAGTCCGCGCCCTCCAGACCGCTGATCGCGATCTCGCGCACGTCGCCGACGGCGAGGTAGGTGTGCAGCGCCGCCTCGAGCTCGAGGGTCCGGTTGGTAGCGGTGACGGTGAGATCCACCGACAGCTCGGCGCCGATCCGGAACCGGATGCTCGCGCCGAGCGCCCTGACGTCCTCCGGGGTGCCGAGGGTGAGGACCACGTCCTCGCCGTCGCGCTCCGCACCGGTCAGGTCCCAGCGGATGTTGCGCAGCCAGCCGTGCTTGACCTCCATCGCCAGATCGCGGCCCGGCCCGAACCAGGGCCCCACCAGGGGGATGCCTCCCCGCGCGGCCTCGCCCGCGCCGAAGCGGGAGTCCGGGCTCAGCCACAGCAGGTCCGTCTGGCCGGCAGGGGTCCAGCTGACCAGGTGAGCACCGTCGAGGAGCACCTCGGCGGTCGCCGCCGCGGTGTCGACGCGGAGCGCGTCGACCCCGTGCGAGGTCACGAGCGCCACGCCGTCGGGCAGCGGGACGGAGGCGGTGGGGGCATCGGGAGCTGAGGAGTTCATGACCTCATCGTCCCACGTCGTCGCCGCCGGGACCGGGCGCAGCGTCCCGGTCCGCGCCGCCGCGCGGCGTCGCGGCGTCGTCCGCAGGCACCGCAGTGCCCTCGGCGGCCGCGGAGACGGTGCGGATGAACAGCAGCAGCCAGATGTAGACGATCGCCGCCGCCCCCATCTCGAACGCGGTCATGTTGAGATAGCCCACCCCGACGTACAGGACGATCACGGTGACGAGCAGGGCGAAGGCGGCGGCCGTGATCCACAGCAGCGCCCCCGGCAGGCGCCGCAGCAGCACCGGCACGGCCAGCAGCGTGAGGCCGAAGACCACCACGAGCAGCTGGGCGACGACGTCGTGCCAGAACACGCTCACCGTGCGGGAGATCAGCGCGACGAGCGCCACCAGCACCCCCACGGCCGACAGCAGCGAGCGGACCACGGCGATGGTCCAGTGCGGCTGGTGGGCGGCGCGCGCCCACCGGTCCAGGTCGTGGGCGAGGAACTCCACCACCGTCAGCAGGGCGACGCCGGTCAGCAGCAGGGTGATGTTGAAGGTGAGGCTCGCGAGGTCCTGCCCCTCCCCGAGCTCCGAGAAGTAGCGCTCCCACCAGTACGGGTCCGGGGCGTTCATCGCACTGGCGAGCACGCCCACGGTCACGAACACCGCCAGCAGGGTGGCCAGCGACCGGCCCGTGAGCCCCGCTGCGGACGCGGAGGCGATGTACGCCCCGGCCGCGCTCGCCGCCGCGACCCAGAAGGTCCCGGCCATGCGGTCCAGGGCCACGCCCTGGAACGCCTGCTGGAAGACGGCGAACAGCGCACCGGTGAGGAACAGGCCGAGCAGCCCGTACACGAGGGACAGCCCGCCCACGTCGAGCATCCGACGCCACCGGTGGTGCCCGCCGAACCAGGGCAGGGAGCGCTGCGTCAGCGTGGACAGCACCACGGCGGCGGTCACCGCCGCGCAGCCGAACACCGACAGCGCGGCGACCTGACCGATCGAGCCCGCACCGGCCAGGGGTGCGGTGCCCCGGAGGAACACCGCACCGATCCCGAGGCCGACGACCCCGCCGGCGGCGCCGAGGAGGACGTGGACGGACTCGGTCCGGGAGGCGTGCGAGGAGACCGCCGCCCGCAGCGCTGTGCTCGTCGTCCGATCGCGTGCGCTCATCGTCGGCCCCGCCGCGAGGGTGTGCGCTCCGCGCCGCCGTCCTCCGCCATGATCAGCCGACGGCGGCGATCGGGACGGCGACCGGCGTGCCCGAGCCGTCGCGGCGGCCCGTCGGCTCCGGCAGGTCGATCGGCTGGCCCGCCTCGGAGGAGGCCCGTGCCGGGTGCGGCACCACCCAGGCGCCGATCAGCGCGTCCTCCCCGCGCAGGAAGCGGTGGCAGCGCATCCCTGCGGTCGCACGGCCCTTCGCGGGGAACTCGGTGAGAGCCGTGACCTTCAGGGATCCCGTCTGCAGCAGCGGCAGGGTGCCGGAGCTGCCGGCGACGGTGACCACGTCGGCCGGGGCGGTCACGTCGATCGCCCCGAAGGACACCACCCGGTCGCCGCCGGAGAGCTTGATGCCCGCCACGCCGCCGGCGTTGCGGCCCTGCGGGCGGATCCCGGAGGCCGGGAAGTGCAGCAGCTGCGCCTCGGCGGTGAGGAACACCAGATCGAGATCCTCGTCCTGCTCGAGGTCCACCACGCCGACCACGGCGTCGCCGTCCTTCAGCGAGATGATCTCGAAGCCGTCGGACCGCGGGAAGTCGAGCTGCACCCGCTTGACCACGCCCTGGCGGGTGCCCAGCGCGATCGCCCCGCCACGGGCGATGTCCGCCTCGTCCAGGCGGATCAGGCCCAGCGCGCGCTCCTCGCGGTCGAGATCGACGAGGTCCGCGACGCGGGTCCCGCCGGCCAGCGACGGCGCCCCGGCCGTCGGCGCGAGCGAGGGCAGGTCCACGACGGACAGGCGCAGCACCCGCCCCCGATCGGTGACCACGCCGACGCTCGAGCGGGTGGTGGTCAGGGCGTCGGAGACGATCACGTCGTGCGCGCCGCGCGGGCCCTCGCGCAGCAGCGGCTCCTCACCGGTGACCCGTGCGACCAGGCCGGTCCCGGTCAGCAGCACACGGCACGGCTCGTCGGCCACCTCGAGGGAGGCGCCGGCCGCGATGGCGGGCTTCTCCGCCGCCTCCAGCAGCACGGTGCGGCGGGAGTCGCCGTGCTCGGCGGCCACCGCGGCGAGCTCCTCGGAGACCAGGGCGCGCAGCACGGTCTCGGAGCCCAGAATCTCTTCAAGTCGCTCGATCTCGCGGCGCAGGTCGTCCCGCTCGGCCTCGAGATCGATCTGCGAGAACTTCGTCAGCCGGCGCAGCCGCAGCTCGAGGATGTACTCGGCCTGCACCTCCGTGAGGTCGAAGACCTGCATCAGCCGGGTCCGCGCCGTCTCGGCGTCGTCGCTGCTGCGCACGATCTGGATGACCTCGTCGATGTCGACGATCGCCAGCAGCAGCCCCTCCACCCGGTGCAGGCGCGCCCGGCGCCTGCCCAGCCGGTGCTCGGTGCGGCGCCGCACCACCTGCAGCCGGTGCTCGACGAACACCTCCAGCATCTGCTTGAGACCCAGGGTGCGCGGCTGCCCGTCGACCAGGGCCACGTTGTTGATCCCGAAGTTCTCCTCGAGCGGCGTGTACTTGTACAGCTGCTGGAGCACGGCCTCGGGGTCGTAGCCCGACTTCACCGTCATCACCAGGCGCAAGCCGTGGTGGCGATCGGTGAGGTCCTGGTAGTCGGTGATGCCCTGGACCCGCTTGGCCTGGACCGCGTCGCGCAGCTTCTCCGCGAGCCGCTCGGGACCCACCTGGTACGGCAGCTCGGTGACCACGATGCCCTTGCGGCGCGAGGTGACGTTCTCGATCCGCGTGGTGGCGCGCATCTTGAAGGACCCGCGCCCGGTGCGGTACGCGTCGCGCACGCCGTCCAGGCCCACGATCCGCCCACCGGTGGGCAGGTCCGGTCCGGGCACGAAGCGCATCAGCTCCTCGAGCTCCGCCTCCGGGTGGTCGATCAGATGCCGCGCCGCGGCGATCGTCTCGACCAGGTTGTGGGGCGCCATGTTCGTGGCCATGCCGACCGCGATCCCGGAGGCACCGTTGACCAGCAGGTTCGGGTACTGCGCAGGCAGCACCTCCGGCTGCATCTGCTGGTTGTCGTAGTTGGGGACCATGTCCACGACGTCCTCGTCCAGCGAGTCCGTCATCAGCAGCGCGGCCTTCGCGGGGCGGGCCTCGGTGTAGCGCGGCGCCGCCGGGCCGTTGTCGAGCGAGCCGAAGTTCCCGTGCCCGTCCACCAGCGGCATGCGCATGTTGAAGCTCTGCGCCATGCGGACCAGCGCGTCGTAGATCGCCGTGTCGCCGTGGGGATGGAGCTTGCCCATCACCTCGCCGACCACGCGCTGGCTCTTGACATGACCCTTGTCGGGGCGCAGCCCCATCTCGGCCATCATGTAGAGGATGCGGCGCTGGACGGGCTTGAGGCCGTCGCGGGCGTCAGGGAGCGCCCGCGAGTAGATCACCGAGTAGGCGTACTCCAGGAACGACGACTCCATCTCACTGGTGACGTCGATGTCGACGATCGTCTCCTCGACGGCCTCGTCGGAGGAGGGCGGGACGGTGCTGCGTGATCGGGCCATGCACGACATCATGGCGCATGACCGGCCACGATCCCGGTAACCCCGGGCCCCGCAGGGACGTGAATCCCGTCAACCCCGCCCCCTTCGCGGTTAGGATCGGCCCATGGCGGACAGACGGGACGGACTGCGCTCGCGGCGCCGGCGCACCCGCGCCGAGGAGCGCGGCGAACCTGCCTATCCGGCGCACTGGGAGGCGGACATCGCCCTGCGCGACGGCTCCGCCGCGCATCTGCGCCCGATCCGCCCCACGGACGCCGACGCGCTCCAGGAGTTCCACCAGCGGCAGTCGGAGCACTCGCGGTACCTGCGGTTCTTCGCGCCGATGCCGCGGCTCTCGCCCCGGGACCTGGACCGCTTCACCCACGTCGACCACATGGACCGCGTCGCCTTCATCGTGCTGGTGGGGCAGGACATCATCGCCGTCGGCCGCTACGACAGGGTCAGCCCCACCTCGGCCGAGGTGGCCTTCAACGTGTCCGACTCGCACCAGGGGACGGGACTGGCCTCCGTGCTGCTGGAGCACCTCGCGGCCGCCGCCCGCGAACGGGGCATCAACGAGTTCACTGCCGAGGTGCTCCCGCAGAACGCGAAGATGCTCAAGGTCTTCACCGAGACGGGCTTCGACGTGGACCGCGCGCTGGACGACGGCGTCGTGATGGTCTCCTTCCGCATCGACCCCACGTCCCGCTCGCTCGCCGTGATGGCCGAGCGCGAGCACCGGGCCGAGTCCCGCGCGATGGAGCGGCTGCTGGACCCGCGCTCCGTGGTGCTGATCGGGGTCTCCTCACGCGCCGACTCCACCGGTGGTCGCTTCCTCACCGCTCTCGAGGACTCCGGGTACGACGGCACCGTGCACCTGGTGGCCCGCGACGCGCTCGAGCTGCGCGGACACCGCACCTGGCCGCGCGTCGCGGACGTCCCCGGCACGGTCGACCTCGCCGTCATCGCGCTGCGCCCCGAGGCCTGTCTGGAGGCGATCGAGGAGTGCGCGGCGATCGGCGTGCGCGGCGTGGTGATCCCCACCGAGGGCTTCTCCGACAGCGACGAGGGCCGGCGGCTGCAGCGCGAGCTGGTGGCCAGGGCCCGTCGGCACGGGATGCGCCTGCTGGGGCCCGGGTCGCTGGGCTTCCTGCGCACCGGCGAGGACCCGATCAGCCTCTCCCTCGCGCCGCGGATGCCGCGTCCCGGCACGGCCGCGCTCGCCGGCCAGTCCAGCGCCCTCTCCGCCATGCTCCTGGCGGGCACCGACGCGCGGGGCATCGGCCTGCACGAGTTCGTGGGCGTCGGCAACCGGGCCGACGTCTCCCTCAACGACACGCTCCAGCACTGGGAGGACGACGAGCAGGTGGGCGTGATCGGCCTCGCCCTCGAATCGATGGGCAACCCCCGGAAGTTCACCCGCATCGCCCGCCGCCTCACCCGCTCCACGCCGCTGATCGTGCTGCGACCCCCGGGCAGCGAGTCCCACCGGCCGCCCGGCCACGACGTGCGCGCCTCGAGCCTGCCGCGCCGCGCCCTGGACCAGGTGCTCGACTCCGCCGGCGTGGTGCAGACCAGGGGAGTGGAGCACCTCCTGGACGTCGTCGACGCGCTCGAGCGGCAGGGCGTGCCGCTCGGTCGCCGCGTGGGCCTGCTGTCGAACACCGCCGCCCTCGGCGCCTCTCTGCGCGGCGCCGCGGACCAGGCCGGGCTCGAGGTCGTCGCGGACAACCACAGCGTCCCGCTGTCGCCCGATGTGCGCCTGATCCAACGGGCCTTCACCTCGATGGCCGCACCCGGCCACGTCGACCTGGTGATCGCCGGGATCCTCGACCCGCTGACGGGGGACGCGGCCGAGGTGCTGCGGCAGATGGCGATCGTGGCCCGGCACTCCGAGGTGGTGCTGCTGGTGTGCCTGGTCTCCTCGACGGAGCGCTTCGCCGCCGTGCAGCAGGCCGTGCGCGCGGACGGCTCGCTGCCGCCGGTGCATGCGACCCCGTACGCCGTCTCCCGCGCGGCGGCCGGGATGCTCGCCGCCGCCCTGCGCCCGGAGGCCGATGACGAGGAGCCGGCGCGGCGCGAGGACGTCGACCCCGCCGCCGCGCGGACCGTGGTCCAGCGCTGGCGCTCGGGCGTGGGCACCGCGGGCGGCGACCTGGGCGCCGAGGACACCCGGGAGCTGCTCGGCGCCTACGGCATCGGCCTGCTCCCGTCTCGCGAGATCGACGGCGCCGAGGACGCCCTCGAGCAGGCGGCCCGGATCGGGTACCCGGTGGCGCTCAAGAGCACCGACCCCGAGCTGCGCCACCGCGCGGACCTCGGGGGCGTGCGCCTGGCGATCCCCGACGCGGTCCAGCTGCGCCACGCCGTCGAGGCCATGCGACGGGACCTGTCCTACTCGAGCGCGCCCCTGGAGGTGCAGGCCATGGCGCCGGCCGGGGTGCCGATGGTGGTGCGCAGCGTCGAGGACCCCTCGCTGGGCCCGGTGGTCTCCCTGTCGGTCGCCGGGGACGCCACCGACCTGCTCGACGACATCGCCTACGCGATCCCGCCGTTCAGCGAGAGCGGGGCGGCGCGCCTGGTGGACGCGCCGGCCTCGGCGATCAAGCTGCGCGGCACCCGGGGGCTGCCTCCCGCGGACCGGGAGGCGCTCGCCGACCTGGTGGTGCGCGTCGGACTGCTCGCCGAGGACCTGCCCGAGCTGGCCTCGCTCGAGCTGTACCCGGTGCTCGTCGCCCAGCACGGTCTCACGGTGATCGGGGCGCGGGCCCGGCTCGCCCCGGCCCCGAACCGCACCGACGGCGCCCGCCGCACCCTGTCCGGCCCGCCCGGTGCCTGAGCGGGGCCGCCCGGCCGCGCCCGCCGTGGGACAATGCCGGGATGACCACAGCTCTCCCCTCTGACCTCCTCGAGGACCTCGAGACCGCCGGCTACTTCCCGCAGACGGCCGCCCAGAGCCTGGAGCGTCTGCTGCGCACCGCGCGTCCCGTCGCCCACCTGGTGCGGCCCGAGACCACCTTCGACGGCCCCGAGGTGCGCCGCCATCTCACCGTCGTGGTGCTGACGGCCACCCACCTGCTGGTCACCCATCTCGACGACGACCCGGCCGATGCGCTCAACCCCAGCCAGGTGGTCTCCACGACCGAGCGGATCCGGTTGCGCAGCATCACCTCCACCGGCCTCTCGCAGGTCTTCGACACCGACGGCAAGGGGAGCCCCGGCACCGAGGCCGAGATCACCCTCGGTATCAGCTGGGACGGCAGCCGGCGCGTGGACCTCGAGCGCGCCGTCTGCGAGGACCCGAACTGCCAGATCGACCACGGCTTCACCGGGACCATCGCCCCCTCGGACCTCGCACTGCGGGTCTCGGCCCTGGCCGACGGCACCGAGGCCGTCGACGCGGCGCTGGACTTCCACGACCGCCTGGTCGACGCGATCGACGCGGCGGGTGCCTGACCGGTGAGCCCCCGCCGCCCGGCGCGAGGCCGCCGATGACCCCGCCACCCGGCCCCGAGGGCTGGCCCGCGGATCTGCTGCCGCCGCCGTTCGCGGGCGCCGACCGCCCGGCGCTGCTGGACGTCATCCCGCCCCTGCTCGAGCGGCCCGAGCCCGGACGCGACCTGGTGGTGCTGCTGGACGGTGCGGGAGCGGACCTGCTCGCCGAGCACCGTGCGCTGACGCCCACGCTGCGGCGCGAGGAATCGCGGATCCAGCGGGTGCGCACGGTCACCCCGGCGACGACGTCCAGCGCGATGGTGTCCCTGCACACCGGACAGCCTCCGCTCAGCCACGGAGTGCTGGGCTACCTCACGTATGACCCGCACACCGGTCGGAGCCTCAACCAGCTCACCGGCGCTCCGGGCACCGATTCGCGGGAATGGATGCCGCTGCGCACCCCGGTCCAGACCGGCGGCCGACGGGCCGTGCAGGTGGCGCCCGCCAAGCACGCCGGCTCGCACCTCAGCGGCGTGGCGTTCCGCGGCTGGGAGTTCCTCGGCCACGGCCGCGGGGACCGGGTCGAGGCGGTGCGCACCGCCCTGCACCGGGCGGGGCCGGACGGGCTGGTCCATCTCCACGTCGACGACGTCGACCACGCCGGGCACCGGCACGGGGTCGACTCGGAGCAGTGGAGGACCGCGCTGGCCGAGGTGGACTCCCTGGTGGGCACGCTGCTGCGCCGACTGCCGGCGGGCACCCGGATCCATCTGACGGCCGACCACGGCATGGTCGACACCTCACCGGAGCACACCATCGACCTCTCCGAGCATCCGCGGCTGCTGCGCCTGATCGACGAGGCCGCGGGGGAGGCCAGAGCCCTCGCCCTGCACGCCGTGGCGGGGGAGGGGGCCGACGAGGAGCTCGCGGAGGGCCTGAGCGCGCTGCTCGGCGAGCGCGCACTGGTGCTCCGTCGCGCGCAGGTCCTCGCCGAGGGGCTGCTGGGCCCGATCGGCGCCGCGGTCCCCGCGCGGGTGGCGCCGAGGATCCCGGACGTGCTGGTCCTGGCGCGCGGGCGGTGGACGATCGACGACTTCTCCCGCCGCCCCGACACCGCGCGGAGGATGATCGGCGTCCACGGCTCGCTCACCCCCGCGGAGGCCTGGGTGCCGCTGCTGCGCACCGAGACCTGAACCGCGCCGCCCCGGAGCGGTCGCGGCGCGCGGCTCAGTCGTGCTTCGAGCCGAAGACGATCTCGTCCCAGCTGGGCATCGAGGCCCGCTTGCTGCGGGGGCGGGACTTCTTCGCCGGCTTCTGCTCCTCTGACCCGTCGGCCTCCGCCGGCGTCCCCCCGGCGTCGTCGAAGCCGGGCAGCGGAGTGAGGTCGACCGTGTCCTGGTAGCTGAGCGGCACGGCGTCGGAGGAGGCCTCGCCGCCGTCGGCCGCGGGCTCCTCGGACGATCCGCTGCCGGGCTCCGCCCCGTCCGGCGCCTCGTCCTCGGGCACGGCGTGATCGAGGTCCTCGAAGACGTCCTCGCCCTCGTCGTCGCTGCCGGCCGAGTGCTCGAGCGCGGCCTCCCGATCCGGGTCGTCGAGCACCTCCGGCGCTCCGGTGGCGCCGGGACCTGACGCCTGCCCGCCCTGCGCGGAGGTGTCCTCCCCGCCCTCGCCGGGCCGGGGCTCCGGGTCGACGTCCTCGAGGCCGGACCACACGGTGGCCGACTCCTCGGGACGGGGCACCGAGCGCAGGCCCCGTCGTGCGTTGAGCGCGTCGAGGTCGTCGTCGTCGATCACCGAGGGGTGCTGCTGCGGGACGGGCCGCCGCGGCGGCCAGGTGCGGAGGCGATCGGACGGGACGGGCGAGCCCTCCAGCGAGCCGTCGGCCTCCAGGTCGTACACGGAGCTCTTGACCGCCTGCAGCCGTCCCCGCCCGCGGGCGGGCTCCGGCGGGGCGTCCTCGTCGCTGATCCACCGCGCCTCGTCGTCCACCGGCGAGACCGAGCGGTTGTCGAGATCGGCGACCCAGTGCGCCTGACGGGTGCGACCCCCGGCGGAGAAGCTGAGCTCGAGGGTCCAGGTGCCGTCCTGCCGGCGCCAGGCGTCCCAGGCGGTGTCCCCGGTCGCCTCCCGCGCGGCGAGGCGCTCGGTGACGACGTCGAGCAGGCTGGGACCGCCGCGGCCGACGGGGAAGACGCGGGCGCGCTGCGCGGTCCACTCGCGCTCGGCGAGGACGGGCCCCTCGTAGCGGCGCACGTGCTCCAGCGGGATCTCGGAGGCCTCCGAGATGTCCTCCGCGCTGCGGCCGGAGCGGAGCATCGCCTGGATCTCGCGGGGGCGCAGCGGGGCGGCGTCGTCCGCCTGGATCATGTTCAGCGCCGGGCGGTCCGAGCGCACCGCGGCGCGCAGGGCCCTGTCGATGCGCAGCGTGTACCGCTCGCCGTCGGAGTCGACCAGGAGCACATGTTCCCCGTCGTCATGGATCCCGTCGAGTTCGAGCTCGCGCATCGTCGTCCTC
>CAZHSL010000023.1:0-17083 GCA_964535185.1 uncultured Corynebacterium sp. | reverse complement strand
GGAGAGCCGTCAGCGCTGGCGTTGCGGCCGACGAGGAGGGTGGTGCAGGGCATGGGGTGGGGCTCCTCAGGGCTGAGCGGGTTGGTTGCCGGAGGGACCGGCGTTGGGAACGGACTTCACACGCTACGCCCACTTCGCGCTCGAGCCATGAGGTGGGCAGAGGCTCTCTCTCCACGTCCAGCGCGGCTCGCATACGCAGGAGCTCTGCCCGCACGGTGCCGAGTAGCAGAGCGAGATCACCGAGAGCGATGCCGGTGAGGCGGAGGGGAGGGTCAGCTCCATCATCAGGTTCTCCTCGGCGGTCCCCGAAGTCGCGGGCCCGGGGTGACCGTGGCTTTAGCGGGCCCGGAGCCCTGCGGCGTCATCGGCTCTGACAGATCTGTGTGCTGGACAGAGCGCTCAGCGCCGGGAGGAATGTCGCAAGATTCCTAAACTCGCCGAGATCTCCGATACCCTGCCGAACAGGTGCTGCTGGAAAGGAGAGCGACATGGGGAATGACACTCCGCTATACGCGACAGGAAGCTCCGTGCTGTTCGAGGGGGATGCACACCGGGGCTGGCTGAAGGAGGTCACGGACGGAGCTGACCACGTATGGCGACGGGGCCCCTTGGTCTTCGCACGCCGGCCGACCCGCAGTTCTCCAGATCTGCGCGAGATAGGTGCTGCGTACCGACGGTCTCGCCTTGGTGCGACGATCTCACGTCACACTCTCGGTGATGGCCTGAGATTCCATCGACGTGTCTCGCACACCATATCCACAGTCTCCACGAGCGGAACGCAGAGGGAGATGGCGATCGTCGGCTTTGAACTGATCGCTAGCAATATCGATCAATCTCCCGTTGCCTCCGACGGTGAGGGGGCGGCCGAAGGGGGACGCGTCCCGGCAGTCGTGGTCGTCCACCTCGACCTTCCGGGCAACACAGCATCCGATCCGGATGCGTCCTCCTCGCTGCGTTTCGAGCACGTCGACAATCTGATCGCGCGGTTCTTCACCTGGAAGCGTCCGACAGCGTGCCAGCTTCTCGAGGAACTGCTTCCTGCGCCTGACGCGTGCAGGCGGATAGGCTTCACCGGGGGAGACTTCCTCTTCGAGTCGGGCGAGACGCCCCCGATCCAGCGGCCCCCCGACGAGCTTGCTATCCAGCTCCTGGCCTCGCGCGAAGACTTCGTCTCTTCGTCCTTCCCTATGTACTCGATGCTCACTGATGTCGCGCCCGAGGAGAGCGCAGACCTTTCACGATGGGCTGAGGACATCGAGTTCTACGAAGGTGACGGGCCGGGGAAGGAGATAGGCCTCGACCAGTGCGACCCGCGAGACCGACGCGCTCGCAGGAGCCGTGTGCTCGCCGAACTCGCGGTGCGCCCCTGGGCGTTGGGAGTTGGTCTCGATCCTGCGGACGAGAGCGTGCGGGACTGGCGGAACTGGCACGTCACCTTCAGCCGCACCGGAGCCGGATTTGCGCACTCTGGGACAGAGAAGGAAGCATTCCTCAACCGGCACCGTCGCGACGACCTCTCCACCGTTTACGTCGACTTGGTTGCGCTGGAGATGCTCAAGGATCGGGTGATCGGACATTTCTCCGAGCTGACTCGCGTACTGGCGTCTGGAATACGACACAGCACCGACCTTCACGAGAGTTGCCTGAACGCCTGGAAGACACTGGTCACCTTCACCTCCGAGTACTTCGGGAGAACCTCAGGCCTCGGCATCCGTGATCGCGAGTTCATGGAGGACTTCCGCCGCGGAGCAGGTCTGGACCTCGAGAAGGATCTTGAACGTGCCCAAGCGAACCTCACGCGATTGGCCGAAGTGGCGCGTGTGGAACTCGAACAGGAGCGCAGTGATCGCGAGCGGAATCTGGCAAAGGCTGAGAAAGCAAGGATCAGGGCTGAACAGAAGGAAAGAGACGAGCAGGCGGACGCCGAGAAGTCCTTCAATCGCCTCGTCGGCATCCTGGCGACCGTGGTCATCCCGCTCGCCGTGGTCCCCCCAATGATCGAATGGTTCTTCCCGTTCCCGTCGAAGGGTGCATGGGTCACCGGAGTGGTCGCGATCCTCGTGCTCGGCGGGCTCATTGCGGTCTTGCTCTACAAGAACCGGATCGATAAACCGGAGGTTCGGATTGCCGGGAGCGGGGGCGCCGATCACTCGAATGCAGATCAAGAGCGTAAAGTCGTGACGTAACGAGAGCTCGTGTGGCGCCCGTCATTAGAGTCGGTCGTCAGTTCCGGTCTCCCTTGCTGGCGATGATGAGCTCGGCGCATGCCTTGTCGACCCGCGGATTTTCGGACTCTTCACAGATGACTCTTTAATTCGGTGCCGTTTCGGGCTCATCTCACTGTGAACGAGGATGATCATGGAGAGAAGATTCGACGCTTCTACCCTGACGGAGGCGTGCAGCATCGCTCTGACACGAATCGGTGTGGAAGAGGCCGATGCGCGCGATGTCGCCAGGAGTCTCGTCCTCGCTGATGCGCGTGGACTCGCCTCTCACGGCACCAGCCGGATGGCGGTCTATGCGCAGCGCCTGCGGACCGGGGAGATGAACCCGCGGGCACGGGCGGAAGTGGTCCGGGAGACGCGCGCGACGCTGGTGCTCGACGGGCATAACGGCCTGGGCGTGCCGAACGCGCACCGTGCCATGGACCGGGTGATCGATAAGGCACAGGAGGTCGGCATCGCCCTCGCGACGATCAGGCGGTCGAACCACTTCGGCATGGCGGGGCTGATCGCGGAGCGCGCATCCGAGCGCGCGCTGATCGGGTATGCGGCCTCCAGCGGTCCCTCGCGGATGGCCCCGTTCAGGGGCGCGCGTCCGGTCTTCGGTACCAGCCCGTTCGCGGTTGCGGTACCCACGGGGACGAGCGTGCCGATCGTGGTGGACATGGCCACCAGCGTCGTCGCCCGCGCGAAGATCATCATGGCCGACCGGGCGGGGAGAGCATCCCCGAGGGCTGGGCAGTGGACGCGGACTGCCGGCCCACCACGGATCCGCACCGGGCGCTGTACGGCGCCGTCCTGCCATTCGCCGGGCCGAAGGGATCTGCGATCGCGACGACGATCGAGATCCTCACCGGCATGATGGGCGGGGATCGCTGGGCCCGCGACGTCGATGACCTGTACTCCACCGACTCCGGACCCGCCGGGACCAGCCACTGCGTGGCGGCCATCGACATCGAGGCGATGATCGGTCGGGCTGACTTCGAGGCTAACCTGGCGGACCTGATCGCACAGATCCGGGCGCCTCACGCAGTGCCGTGACCTCGCATCCCCGGTGCGCTCCTGCTCGAGCCTCACGCCGGCCGACGTAGCCGGAGGCATCAGCCCCTGTTTCATCCTCCACGGCGATGAGCCGATCCAAGGATCCGATGACGCCTCACACCGATGCCCGCCGCCGCAGCTCCATCGGCAGCACCTCGGTCCGCGGTGCGCCGCCCTCCAGCAGTTCCTTCAGCAGTGCGACGGCGACCTCGCCCTCGCTGACCATGGGCTGGGCGATGGTGGTCAGCGGAGGAGTGGACCGAGCGGCCAGAGGATGGTCGTCGAAGCCGATCACGGACACGTCCTCGGGAAGCTGACGTCCGGCCTCCGCGAGCGCTTTCAGTGCGCCGACTGCGATGCGATCCGATGCGCACAGCATTGCGTCCACCGGCATCCCGGTCGCCAGGATCTGCGCGGCGGCCGCATATCCGGATTGCTCGTCCCACTCGCCGAAGCGCACGCGGTCGTCCGGGAGCAGATCGCCCAGAACGGCGCGGTAGCCTGCGAGCCGGTCCAGGGCTGCGGGATTCTCGCGCGGGCCGAGCAGAGCCACGGGGTGCGTGCGACCGCGCTCGGCGAGGTGCGTGGCGGCGAGCTGGGCTCCGATCTCGTCGTCCGCGTAGACGCTGGAGAACTGGCCGACGAAGGGGTCGCCGGGCAGGCGCCCGCACAGCACGGTCGGCGTACGCATGGTCGACAGGTGCTCCAACAGCACGGTGTCGACGTAGGGGGTGAGATGGATGATCCCGTCGACCACGCCCTGTTCGAGCAGGTTGCGCACTTTCGTCTGCTCGGCGGCGGTCGAGGCCTGCAACAGCAGCGGAGTCATCGGGGTGGAGGACAGCGCGCTGTATGTGCCGCCGAGGATCGAGGCGAAGGTGGGATCGGTCCACATGTCCTGGAAGGGCTCGGTGACCAGCAGCGCGACGGCGTCGGATCGGCCTGTGGCGAGGCTGCGTGCCTGGTAGGAGACGACGTAGCCGGCTCGCCGCATGGCTTCCTCGACGTGGAGGCGAGTGTCCTCGGTGACGAGGTCCGAACCGTTGAGCACACGCGAGACCGTCGTCTTGGAGACGCCGGCCAGACGCGCGACGTCCCTCATGGTGGCGCGGGTGCGCGCCGGATCGTGCTGGGTCACCTCGTGGAACTCCCCTCTGAGCAGATGTCGCCACACCGAGCGCCAGGTTTCGGCTCACTCCATTGTCCGTGATCCATCGCGTGATGCCGAACCGTTGCCTCCGCGACATGAGGAGGGCTGGACAAGCGGATGGAACCGGGTCCATACTCTCTGGAACCGGTCCCATTGTGGCCTACGAGACAAGGATCACTGAGGCGCCGCCGGAGATGCTGGCCCAGCAGAGAAACGGAGATTTCGATGGAGCAGCCCCACGCCTGGGAGGACCCGTCCCGCACGGGCGACGGGCGCTTGCCCGCGCGGGCGTACTTCTTCGGTTACGCCAATGCCGAATCGGCTGTTCCCATGGACCGCGAACGCTCCCTCGGGTTCCGCTCCCTCTCCGGCACCTGGCAGTTCCGACTCTTCGACGGTCCCGCCCGTGTACGGCCTACCCTCCATGAGCAGTTCCATCCTGACTGGGACCAGGTCGAGGTGCCGCACATGTGGCAGCTCGACGGGTACGGCGCCCCCGCGTACACGGACGAGGCCTATCCGTTCCCGGTGGACCCACCGCGCGTCCCGTCCACCACCCCGACCGCCGTCTATCAGCGCACTGTCGAGATCGACGCTCTCGATCCGGAACACGAGCGGATCATCCTGCGGCTGGACGGCGTGGAGAGCTTCGCGGAGATCACCGTCAACGGGCGCTACGTCGGCTTCACCAAGGGGTCGCGCCTGGCCGCAGAATTCGACCTCACCGACTTTCTTCACGTGGGGGAGAACCTGCTCTCGTTCACCGTGCTTCAGTTCAGCGACGGCACGTACCTCGAGGACCAGGACATGTGGTGGCTGTCCGGCATCTTCCGCGACCTCTACCTCCAGGTCCGCCCCGTCGCTGGTCTCCGCGACCTGGCGGTCCGCACTCCGTGGGACGCTCTCCGAGCCGGCGTCGAGATCGACCTCGACATCGGCCCGGGCTGTGCCCGCGTGGACTGCTCGCTGCACGACGGATCGGATCTCGTCGCGAACGGCACCGCGCTCGTCTCTGCGCCCGCTGACGGGACAGCCGCCGGCACGGCCCCCGCCTGTGCGCGGATCCGAGCGTGCGTCGACGAACCGGTGGGCTGGACACCGGAGAACCCGCACCTCTACCAGTTGCTGCTCACCCTCCGTGACGCGGACGGGGAGGTCATCGAGGTGGTCCCGCACCGGGTGGGCCTGCGCGAGATCACCATCGAGGACGGACTGCTGTACTGGAACGGGCAGTACGTGATGATGCACGGCGTCAATCGGCACGACGTCGACGACCGCCGCGGCCGTGCGGTGGGCATGGAACGGGTGCGGCGCGACCTGGTGCTCATGAAGCAGCACAACATCAACGCCGTGCGCACCGCGCACTACCCGAACGATCCCCGCTTCTACGAGCTGTGCGATGAGCTGGGCCTGTTCGTCATGGCCGAGACCGATCTGGAGACCCATGGCATGTATGTCACGGGCGATCTCGCCGCGCTCACTGACGATCCCGCCTGGGAAAGCGCGTATGTGGACCGCATCGAGCGCCACGTGCTCGCCCAGCGCAACCACGCCTCGATCATCATGTGGTCGCTCGGCAACGAGTCCGGGTACGGCTGCAACATCGCGCCGATGTATGCCCGGGCCAAGGAGCTGGACCCCACCCGCCCCGTCCACTACGAGGAGGACCGCGACGCCGAGGTGGTGGACGTGGTCTCCACGATGTACTCCCGCGTCTCCCAGATGAACGACTTCGGGGAGTACCCGATGGGCAAGCCCCGCATCAACTGCGAGTACGGGCACGCAATGGGCAACGGCCCCGGAGGTCTCGCCGAGTACCAGCAGGTCTTCGACCGCTGGCCCTCGCTGCAGGGGCACTTCGTCTGGGAGTGGTCGGACCACGGTATCCGGGTCGAACGTGAGGACGGCCCCACCTGGCTGTACGGCGGCGACTACGGCGAACACACCCACAATGCGAACTTCTGCCTGGACGGCCTCATCTTCCCCTGGCAGGAGCCGAGCCCCGGCCTGCTGGAGTACAAGAACGTGCTCTGCCCGGTCGTCGTCGAACAGACGGACGCGGGTCTCGAGGCGCGGAGCCGACTGCTGTTCGAACCGCTGTACGGACTCGACCTGGTGCTCGAACACCGCAGAGCCGGCGAGACCCTCCGCACCGAGACTATCCCGTGCCCGCCACTCACGCCCGGCGCCCGGGCCCCTCTGCCCGTCGACGTGACCCCCGCCCAGCTCACCGGGGAGAACTCCGTGACCGTCCGGGTGGTGCGGCGCCACGACACCGTCTATAGCGAGGCTGGCCACGAGCTCGGTGTCCACGAGCTCGCCGACTTCCCCACCACCCACACCCCGAGCCCGCTGCCCGCCCGGTTGGGCGGAGTCCGTGCCCAGGAGGACGGCCCGCTCCTGCACCTCACCGCGGGCCCCGGCGTGCTGACCTTCGACACCGTTGACGGCACGCTCGCCGGCTGGACCGTCGAGGGCCGGGAGCTGCTGGCCAGGGCCCCGCGTGTCCAGTTCTGGAAGCCGTTGATCGACAACCACGGGACCGAGAACGCCGAGCTGTGGGAGCCGCTGCTGATGCGTCACCTGACCCGCTCGGTGCGGGCCGTGAGCTGGAATGTCGACGCCCGGCGTGCTCGGGTCACGGTGCGCGAGGACATCGCGGCCCCCGGACTCACCCACGGCATGCAGGTCACGCTCACCTGGAGCCTCACGGCCGCGGGGGCTCTCTCCGTGACCGTAAACGGCACCCCGATCGGCGAGTACCGCGACATCGTCCCCAAGCTCGGAATGGACTTCGGTCTCGTCCCGGACCTGCGGCAGGTCGCCTACCACGGGCGAGGACCGGGCGAGAACTACTCGGATTCCACCGCCGCGTCCTACGTCGGTCGCTTCGAGACCACCGTGGAGGAGATGGACACCCCCTACGTGGTCCCGCAGGACTACGGAAACCGGTGCGACGTGCGCTGGGCCTCCCTCACCGACCACACCGGCCATGGGCTGCAGGTCGAGGCCGACGGACCGCTGCTGAACATGAGCGCCTGGCCCTACTCCTGCGCCGCTCTCGAGCGGACCGGCCATCGCGCGGATCTCGTCCGTGACGAGGACGCGATCACCCTCAACATCGACCACCGCGTGCTCGGACTCGGCTCGAACTCCTGGGGCTCGGAGGTGCTCGACACGCACCGCGTGCGCTGGGAGGACTTCGAGTACCGCTTCCGCCTGCACGCGCTGACCGGCCAGGAGCGCTGAGATGGAGCTGTTCACCGACCTCGGCCAGTTCGAGCGGATCATGGCCGACCGCCCTAAGTGGGTGCGCACCGCCCAGGCGATCCGCACCGCCGCCGCCCACCGCGAAGGCGTCATGCACTCGATCGGCGACTCGCTCACCTACCTGCGCACCCGCCGCCGCCACGACACCGACCTCTTCACCGGCCACCGCCGCTACCTCGAGGTCATCGCCGCCGGCGATGCTCCGATGCGGATCGAGGTCGCCGCGAAGCAGGACCTCGACCGGCAGACCGACTACAGCGACCTCAGTGATCGCGAGCACTTCACCGGCACCGGTCAGGAGCTCACTCTGCAGCCTGGACAGATCGCCGTGATCGGGATCGACGAGGCCGTCCGCTACCCAACCCCCGCCGCCGAGCCCTGCACCGTGCTGCACGTGAGCGTCGAAGGCGCCACCTTCCCCAACAAGTAGCCCCGGTCCGCTGCGCCCTGCCCGGCCCACGCAGTCCGCCCTACGCTCCGAGAGGACCCCATGCACATCCCCGCCGCCGTGAACACGAAGACGCTCGCTGTGCTGGCGCTCGTGGCCGTGACCGCGATCTGGGGCTCGACCTTCGTGATCATCAAGGACGCGATCACGACCGTGGACCCGAGCGACTTCCTGTTCATCCGCTTCCTGATGGCGAGCCTGGTGCTGGTGGCCCTGTGCTGGAAGCGGCTGCTGCAGGCCGGGAGGAGCGGTGCCCTGGTAGGACTCGGCATCGGGGCCGTCTACGGCCTCGCCCAGCTGCTGCAGACCTGGGGGCTCGCGAGTACCTCCGCGTCCGTCTCCGGCTTCCTCACCGGTGCCTACGTGGTGCTCACCCCCTTCGTGGCGTGGATGGTGGTCCGCTCTCGCATCACCGGGCGCACCTTGCTGGCCAGCGTGATCGCACTCATCGGCATCGCGGTGCTGTCCCTGACCGGGCTCGCGATGGGCGGGGGAGAGGCGCTCACCCTGCTCAGCGCTGTGGTCTACGCCCTGCACATCGTGCTGGTGGGCCGCTTCGCGCAGCATCTCGACACCCTCGCCTTCACCACCTTCCAGATGCTCGGCATCACTGTGATGGTCGGCGTGCTCGCGATACCCGGCGGGGTGCCGATGCCCACCAGTGCGAGCGTGTGGGGCGCGATCCTCTACACCGCCCTGTTGGCCAGCATCGGCGTGCTCTTCCTGCAGTCCTGGGCGCAGCGCTACGTCGCGGCGGCCGCCACCGCGGTCGTCATGGCCCTCGAGCCGATCTTCGCCACGCTGTTCGCGATCGGGTTCGGCGGGGAGACGCTCACGCTACGGCTGGTGCTCGGCGGCGCTCTGATCCTCGGCGCGATCTTGCTGTCCACCGTCGGCGAGGAGGGCGAGACCCCCGTGACCGACGGGCTCGTCACCGCCGACGAGGACGTGCTCACGCCCGACCCGGAGCCGACAGCGGACACCGCCCCGTCCAGTGAACCCTGCCCGGCCGGCCCGCCCCACCCCTGATCCTGTCGGCCCCACCGGGCCGATCTCCTCTCGTCATCCCCCTCACCACCAGGGAGTCCGACCCTCGGGCACCTCACTACAAAGGAGTACACACATGGTGCAGAACATCGCTCGCGGATCCCGTCGCATCGGCAGCGCCGGGTTCAACCGTCGGCTCTTCCTGGGCGGAGCGGCCGCACTGGGCGGGCTCGCCCTGAGCGCCTGCAGCGGCTCGAGCGGCTCGAGCTCCGAGGGACAGGTCATCTGGTCCACCTGGGGATCCCCCGAGGACCTCGAGAGCTTCGACAAGGTCCAGGATGCCTTCACGGAGGATCACCCGGACATCGACCTGGTCTTCAACCCCACGCCGTCCTACTCGGAGTACCACTCCAAGCTGCTCACCCAGCTCTCCGCGGGCAGCGCTCCGGACGTGTTCTACGTGGGCGACGACCACGTCGCCTCGATCCTGCGCAACAACGTGCTGCTCGGCCTGAACGATGTGCTGGGGAAGAAGACCGGTGGCCTGACCGCGGACTCCTTCAACCCGAGCCTGCTGAAGGTCGCCACCTGGGAGGACGAGCTCTATGCCCTGCCCAACGACGTCAATCCCGATACCCTCTGGTACGACAAGGAGGCCCTCGCGGCGGCGGGGATCGACGACGACCCGGCCACCCTCGCGGAGAACGATGAGTGGACCACCGAGGCATTCTTCGAGATGCTCGCCAAGCTCAAGGCCGTCGAGCTCAACGGTGCCTCGTACTACAACTACTGGGCCACCCACTACTCCTGGATCACCAGCCAGGGCGGTCAGGTCTATGACGGCGACACCTTCGTCGCCCACCAGGACCCCATCGCCCCGCAGGCGCTGCAGGACTTCGCGGACCGGTTCGTCTCCGGCGAGCAGGTGGTCGCAGACCTGCTGCCCGAGGGTGCCGGCGTGGACTCGCTGCTGGTCACCCACAAGCTGGGCTTCCTCGCCGCAGGCCGGTACACGATCGGCTCCATCCGGGGCGCGGGCGTGGACGAGGCGCTGTACGACGTGGTCCGCTGGCCCACTCCGGACGGCGCCGCGGCCCCGACTGGCGTCGCCGCCTCCTACCTCGCGATCAATGCGAAGACCGCCGCCGAGGACGGGGCGCTGGCGTTCTTCGGCGCGTTCCTGGACGCCGACGGGCAGCGGCTTCGCCTGGAGGACCAGGGCAACGCCGTGCCGTCGATCGAGGGCGCCGACGATCTGGTCACCGAGGGTGGCTACCCCGAGCACGCCCAGACCATGCTCGACGTGCGCGACATCGGCTACTCGAACTTCCCCGCCGAGGCCGCCGTGCCGGACCTCTCCACCACCATCTCGGTCGATCACATGCTGCCCCTGTACGAGGGCAGCAAAGACGCAGCGACCACGCTGACCGAGGTGGCAGAGCTGATCGAGAAGGAAACCTCGAAGTGACCGCCCCCGCCCGTCCGCTCCCCGGCGCGCACCCGCCGGGGGCTGCGGAGCAGACCCGCAACCCGGAAGCGGCGTGGCGGCGCAAGGACCGCCTGTGGGGCATGGCCTTCGTGGCCCCGCAGGCGCTCGGGATGCTGCTGTTCACGCTGCTGCCCTTCGCCGGGGCCTTCGCGCTCGCCTTCACCGACTGGAACGGCTTCGGGATGCCCGAATGGGTGGGCCTGGACAACTTCGCGAACCAGATCCTCGATCCGCTGCTGCACCGCTCGATCCTCAACACCCTGATCCTGGCGCTGGTGACGGTGCCGATCGGCCTGGGGCTGTCGATGGTCTTCGCGGTGATGCTCAACAGCATCCGCCGACGCGCGGTCTACCTGCTGCTGCTGTTCGCGCCCGTGGTGACCAGCCAGGTGGCGATCGCCCTGATCTGGCAGCAGATCCTGAGGCCGGACGGCGTGATCTCGGACTTCATCGCGCGCCTCTTCGGCATCGTCCCGCCGGACTGGCTCGGCAACCCGTACACGGCGCTCGGCGCGGTGTGCCTGGTGACGATCTGGGCCTCGGTGGGCCTGAACACCGTGATCTTCATGGCCGGGCTGCAGAACATCTCCCCGGCCGTGCTGGAGGCGGCGCAGATCGACGGCGCCGGCGTGATCACCCGGTTCTTCCGCATCATCCTGCCGATGGTCTCCCCGGTGATCTTCTACCAGAGCGTGGTCGCGTTCATCTCCTCCCTGCAGACCTTCGACCTGGTGTTCGTGCTGGTCAAGAATGCCGGGCCGGACAACGGCACTCGCACGATCGTCTACCACATCTACGACGTCGGCTTCCAGAAGTCCGATTTCGGGATCTCCAGCGCGGCCTCGATCATCCTGCTCGCGCTCACCCTCATCATCACCGCCATCCAGTTCGGAGCGCAGAAGCGCTTCGTGCACTACGAGGAGTGACCGATGCTCACCACCCCGGATCTCTCCGCAAGCGCATCCCTGGCGCCCACCCCCGGACCCCGGATCGGACGCTCAGGTCCAGCCGATCCGCAGGCGAAGCCGCCGCGCACCTCACGGGCGAGGCCCGGCCGGGTCGCGCTGCACGCGGTGCTCGCCGTGGCCGGCATCTTCTTCGTGCTGCCGTTCGTCTGGATGCTGCTGACGAGCTTCAAGGGCCTCGAACAGCTGCTCCAGGCTCCGTTGTCGGTGCTGCCGGACCCCTGGGTCCCCGCCAACTGGTGGGAGGCGTGGACGGCACTGCCCTTCGCCCGTGCCTACGCCAACTCCATCTATCTCACGGTGCTGATCGTGGCCGGCACCATCGTCACCTCTTCGCTGGCCGCCTACGGCTTCGCCCGTATCCCCTTCAAGGGCTCGACAGCGTTGTTCTGGGTGTTCCTGTCGATGCAGATGGTGCCCAAGCAGGTCACCCTGGTGCCGTTCTACTTCCTGATGGCGAAGATCGGCTGGGTGGACTCCCACCTCTCGCTCATCGTCCCGGCGGTCATGATCAACCCCTTCGCGGTGTTCCTGGCCCGCCAGTTCATCCTCTCCGTGCCCAAGGAGCTGGAAGAGGCCGCATTGGTGGACGGCGCCTCCCGATGGCGGATCTTCTGGCGGATCATCATGCCCGCCATCCGCCCGGGCCTGGGAGCGATCGGGATCATCGCGGCGCTGGACGCCTGGAACAACTTCCTGCTGCCGCTGGTGCTGCTGAACTCCCGTGAGCTGTTCACCGTGCCGCTGCTGCTCTCCCAGTTCCAGGGCCAGTACGGCGGCATGAACTACGGCATCGTCATGGCCGCCACCGCGCTCTCGACCGTGCCGATCCTGATCGCCTTCCTCATCGGCCAGAAGCAGATCATCGCCTCGCTCGCCAGCTCCGGGCTGGGCGGGCGCTGACCAGGAGAACACACCATGTCCCTCAGCCCAGTTCCCTTCGAGGCCCGGCTCGACCTCTCCGGGATCAATCCTGCGATCGACCTCGACGCCGCCCCGTACTCGACCCGCTTCTCCCGCCTGCTGGTGCTCAGCTCCGACGGGATGGCCACCTGGGCGGGGCGGGAGAGTCCCCCCGGCGGAGCACCGGAGCACGGAGACGCGACCGACGGCGCCGGGGAGGTGCTGGCACTGACCGTCATCCGGTCGGCCTACGAGCGGAGGGTCGCCGAGTCCGTCATCGCGGATGACCTCCGGCTACTGGTCGACAGGGCGCCATCGGCCTGGGAGGCGGGGGCCGACGGTCTCCGGTTCGGCTCCGGTGCCCGGTTGGTGGTGACCGACGGGGATCGGATCGTGGTGACCGGATTGCGCGCCGGTGACACGCTCGAGCTGCGCCCGCACCTCCCCGAGCAGGAGACAGCGACCTGGGCAGGCCGCGCCTCCCCGGAGACGCAGCTCGCGCTGGAGGGCCCGGCCGAGGTGTCCGTCGAGGCGGGCCTGCTCTCGGTTCGCGCCCGCGGAGACGTCGACCTGGTCTGGCTCTCCGTGCCGGCGGAGCCGGTGCCGGTCCCCGATTTGGTGGCAGAGCACGACCGGGTGCTGGGGGAGTGGATGGCCCGCAGCCCTCAGGTGGAAGCGACGCGTCAGGCCATGGTGGACCTGTGCTGGTGGGTGCTGGGCAACAACACCCTGCGCCTGCTGGGCGAGGAACAGGGACCCGTGGTGGTCCCCTCCAAGCTCGGCTACGTGGGCCTGTGGCAGTGGGACGCCTACTTCATCGCCCTCGGCCTCCGCCACGGCGACTCCGAGCTCGCCCGCACGCAGATCGACGTGGCCCTTCGCCACCCACGTCCGAACGGACAGCTCCCGGACGTGGTCCACGACCACGGCGTGCTCGATTCCAGCGAGAACCTCCCGCCCGGAGACCTCGAGAACCTGCGTCGTCTCGGCTCGCCGACGCTCGCGGGTCACGAGGTGCCGCTCACCAAGCCGCCTCTCACGGCCCTCACCCTCGAGCGGCTGTCCCGCGAGCTGGGCACCGAGGTGATCGACGCCCACCTCGAGACCGTTCTCGCCTCCCAGCGCTGGTGGTTCGAGCACTCCGATCCCGGAGAGACCGGGTGGCCCGCCTACCTCCATCCCTACAGCTCGGGCCTGGACGACTCACCGGTCTTCGACCACAACGCGATCCTGCGCTCGCCGGACCTCGCCGCCTATCTGGTGGGCCAGGACCGCCTGCTCGCCGGATGGCTCGCCGAGCGCGGGCGGGAGTCAGAGGCGCAGGACTGCCGGCAGCGGGCGGAGCGCCTGCGCCTCCTCCTGGAGGAGCGGTGGGATCCGAAGCGGGAGCTTTTCCTGCTGCCGGGAGAGAACACCGAGGTCACGACTCGCTCCATTTTGAACCTCATCGCACTGCTCATCCCCGAGCTGCGTGAGGACATCCGGGACTCGCTGATCGGCCAGATCACCGACCCCGTCCGCTTCGGCGGGAGATGGTCCCTGCCGACCGTGGCGCGCGACGATCCGGACTTCTCCCCGGAGAGGATGTGGCGCGGCCCGATCTGGGTCAACACCGCCTGGCTGGTGATCCAGGGGCTGCGGAGCCAGGGCGAGGAGGCGCTCGCCGAACAGCTCACCGAGAACCTGCTGGACCTGGTGAGCCACGCAGGCGGACCGTCGGAGTACTTCAATCCGGACCTGGGCCGCAGGGCGCGGACGGCCACCGTGCTGTTCGGCTGGAGCTCGGCGCTGTTCATCGAGATGGCGGTGGGCCGGGCCGCGACGACATGACCGACCACACTGAAGGGATGCACCAGATGGACATCATCAGCGTCGAACAGTTCGCCGCCCTGGACATGCGGGTGGGGACGATCCGGGAGGTCGTGCGCCATCCCGATGCCGACCGGCTGTACATCGCACAGATCGACTTCGGCCCCGAGCTCGGGACCGTGCAGACCGTCACCTCGCTCGTGCCGTACTACACCGCCGAGGAGCTGACCGGACGGGCGGTCATCGGGCTCGTCAATCTCAAACCCACGCGCATGCGCGGAGAACGGTCGGAATGCATGCTGCTCTGCGCGGAGACGGAGGACGAGTCCCGGTCGGTGCTGCTGGCACCGTCGGCGGAGGTGCCGGTCGGTACCCGCGTCGTCTGAGGCGCGGTGCACCGCTCCTGACGCGCCGAACAGAGCCTCAGGCCCGCGGCTCCTGCATCCGCGCCAACTGCTCCACCGCCGCAGCCGCCCGCAGCACGGCCGCCTCACCAAGTGCCGGGCCGAGGAGCTGCATCCCCACCGGCATCTCGTCGAGCATCCCGCACGGCACCGAGACGGAGGGGATACCCACCAGGTTCGACGGTCCGACAAGTCGCATCAGCTCACCATCGCGGTCGCGGGGCTCCCCATCGACCTGCACCGTCGTCTCTCCGACCCGCGGGGTGCGGATCGGGAGGGTGGGGGAGGCGATCACATCCACCTCGGTGAACGCGTGCTGGAACTCGTCACGCACTCGAGTGCGGATCTGCTGGGCATGGAGATAGTCCACGGCTGAGGGGATCGCACCGCACTCCACGAGCTGACGCACGTCGTTCCCGTAGGCGTCGCCGTGGTGGCGGAACTGTTCGTCGTGGAAGGCGGTCGTCTCGGCGGTGTCGATGACGGTGAGCGCGAAGATCGCGTCGCGCAGCGCGGGGAGGGAGACGGGCACGACTTCGATCCCGTTCCGTGCGAGTTCCTCGAGCACCGAGCGGATCATCTCCTCGACGGCGGGGTCGATCCGGTCGAAGAAGAACCCCTCCTCGATGCCGATGCGCAGCGGGCGGTCGTCGGAGAGCTCCTGGACCGCCGTGGTCGGCGGCAGCTGCAGGGAGGAGCCGACGCGCGGGTCGTGGCCGCTGAGCGCATCGAGCAGCACAGCGGCGTCCGCCGCGGTGCGGGTCAGCACGCCCACGTGGTCCAGGCTCCATGCTTCCGGGTAGCAGCCGTAGCTGCTGACACGGCCGTAGGTGGGTTTGAGGCCGACGATCCCGCATGCGGCCGCGGGGATGCGGATCGACCCGGAGGTGTCGGAGCCGATCGCGCCGAGGGCCATGCCTGACGCGACGGCCACGGCGGAACCGCCGCTCGATCCACCTGGTGTGCGGCCGGGATCCCAGGGGTTGCGGCAGATCCCGAAGTGGGGGTTCTCGGTGGTGACGCCGAGCGCGAACTCGTGGAGGTTGGTGGCACCGAGACGCACAGCTCCGTGCTCCTCGAGCCGGTCCACGACCCCGGCGTTCTCCTCGGGGACGTGATCGCGGAACAGGGCGGATCCCATCGTGGTCGCCCGGCCGGCGACGTCGAGGTTGTCCTTGACGCCGAGCGGCAACCCGTCCAGCGCACCCCTAGTCGTACCAGCGTGCCGACGCGCATCCGCTTCGTCGGCCGCGTGCAGCGCCGCCTCGGTCTCGACGGAGATGAACGCACGCAACGCATGGTCACGCGCCTCGATCCTCGCCAGGCAGGCCTCGGTGAGCCGGCGAGACGTCGTCTCCCCTCGGTCCAGGAGCTCGGCGGCGTCGGTGAGCGTCGGGGGAAGGGTCGTCACGGCGTACCTTTCGTGGGGTCGAAGGTCATCGCAGGCTCCACGTCTAGCCACCGCCCCGGATCGAGAGCGGACCGCAGAGCGGTGAGGTGCTCGGCGTGGGCGCGCAGAGCGTCGGCGTCGACGTCCGGGGTAAGAGGGAAACGGGCACGGACCCGATCCAATATCTGCAATGGGGCTGGCTCCATCAGTCCACCTTTCCGATGTCCGCGGGGGTGAGCACGATCGGGGTGTAGTCCTCGTCCACGCGGGAACGATAGATCCGCATCGCCAGCGGGATCAGCGCACCGATGAGGATGTACAGGATGATCGGCGGCCAGGCATTCGCCGGCAACAGGGTGACGCCGACAGCGGTGATCGCCGCGGAGACCACCATGCCGAGCGCGAAGATCGGCCTGCCGGCCGGGGCGCGGAAGGGACGCTCCCATTCGGGATGCTTGGTGCGCAGACGAAACGCGGACAGGCACGCCAGGAAGTAGACGGCCCCAGCGGCGACCACGGACAGCGAATAGGTGTACTGCACCCAGTTGGTACTGGTGAATGCGGCGAAGAAGATGCCGAAGGCGAGGACCACGAGATTCCCGATGTACGGCTGGCCGTGTCGGTTGGTGCGCATGAACCACGGCGGCAGCTGGCGCAGCTGCGATGCGCCGTAGAGAACCCGGGCCGAGGAGGTCCAGAAGCCCATCAACGTGGTGAAGGCATAGAGCAGTCCGGCGGTGATCGCCAGCAGGCCGATGATCGCCGGCATGCCCAGCATGGTCACCAGCTCAGGTTCCGGCACGCTGAGCCCGGCGATCACGTCATGCGGGGCGAGGCCCCCGATCGCGAAGGTCGCCAGCATGTACACCGCTGCCGGGATGAACAGGCCGGCGAGGATGACGATGACCATCTTCTTGGCGGCGAACCGCGCTTCCTGCACCATCGTCGGCGTCATCGCGAAGCCGATGTACTTCAGCACCAGCGCCGAGCCGGCGGCGACCGCGC
>CAZHSL010000022.1:14419-17093 GCA_964535185.1 uncultured Corynebacterium sp. | reverse complement strand
TCGCCGTCGGCTCCGCGGACGAGTCGGCCGGGATCCCGCTGCGCACCACGCACCGTCTGCGGATCGCCTCGCACTCCAAGACGTTCACGGCGCTGGCGATCATGCGGCTGAGGGAGCAGGGGCGGCTGCGGCTGGATGACACCGTCGGCGACCACGTCGACGAGCTCGCCGGCTCCCCCGTCGCCGACCGCACGCTGCGCGACCTGCTCTCCCACTCCGCGGGGCTCACCCGGGACTCCAACGACTCCCGCTGGTGGCGGCTGGGCACGCCGTTCCCCGACCGGGAGCGGCTGCTCGAGATCGCGCGCACCGGCGCAGTGAAGGCCGAGGCGGGGCTGCATCTGCAGTACTCGAACATCGGCTACGGCCTGCTGGGCCTGGTCATCGAGGCGGTCATGGGCACGGGCTTCGCCGAGGCGATCGCCGCGCTGGTGCTCGAGCCGGTCGGCGTCGCAGGCGTGGGACCGGATCTGCCGCCCGACTCCCCCGGACCCGAACTGGCCGACGGCTTCGCGCTCGGGCACACCTCCCTGCTGCACGGTCCCCGTCGGGCGGTCGAGCAGATCAGCACCGGGGCGCTCGCCGCGGCGACCGGGTTCTGGGCCGATGCGGGCTCGATCGCGACCTACGCCGGGCGCGCCCTGACCGAGGGGGCGCTGCTCGCGCCGGGATCGCTGCGGGAGATGCGGCGCCGGGTGTGGACCCTGCGCGACGGCGGACAGTACGGCCTGGGGCTCCAGGAGGGCCGCCTGCACGGCTTCACCGTGATCGGCCACTCGGGAGGATTCCCCACCGGGCTCTCCCGCACCTGGGCCGCCCCGGCGGAGCGCCTCGCGGTGAGCGTGATCGGCACGGCGGTGGATGCTCCCAGCTCGGACATCGCGCTCGGCATCCTCGGGCTGCTCGCCCTCGCGGCGGGTCGTCCGGCGCCGCAGGCCGAGGAGTGGGAGCGTGCCGGGGCGCAGGGCGGCGCCGCGGACGGCAGGTCACGCCCGGCGGTGCTCGCCGACCAGCCCGCCGTGTCGGTGGCCGCGGCCCGGGGCGGCTCGCGTGCGGCGGCGGGCGATTCGCCGGCGCCGACGGACGGCTCCCTGCCGGCGACGCAGGTGGCGGAGCTGGTCGCCGGCACCTACGACTCGCTGTGGGGCCGCACCCGTGTGGTCGTCCTCGGCGGCCGGCTGTTCAGCGTGGACGAGGCCGTCACGGATCCCGCCGCCACGGCGCTCGAGCTGTGCGTGAGCGGAGTGCGGGCAGATCCGATCGAGGCGGGGATGGAGGCGGTGGAGCTCGCGACCTGGGGCGACAGCGGCTACGGGACCTGGGCCGAGCCGATCCTGGCGCGGCTCGTGCGCGCCGACGCGGGCGCCGGCGACGGGGCCGTGGGCGATGGCGGGGACGGGGACAGCGACGCGGGTGACGGGTCCTGGGGCGACGGCGGAGACGGGGGCGTGCTCCTGCGCTGCGCCGGGCTGGTGGTGACCGGCCAGGTCCGGACGCCGAGCGCCGACTTCGTGATGCCCGAGCGGGTCACCGCGCCATGAGCGCGCTGATCGCCGGGCACCCGATGCCGCCGCGCCTCGCCGCGGGCGCGGACGCCGGTGTGGCGGCCTGGCGGGACCGGCTGCCGGGGCTGGTCGAGGGGCTCCTGGATCGGTGGTCGCTGACCGCCTCGGCCCCGTTCCTGCCCGGCGGTTCGAGCGCCTGGGTGGCTCCCGTGCGCGGGGCCGACGGCGGCGAGCTGGTGCTGAAGGTGGCGTGGGCGCATGACGAGGCCCGTGACGAGGCCGCAGGGATGGCGGCCTGGCAGGGCCACGGGGCGGTGCACGTGCACCGGTATGAGCGGGACGGCGAGACCGCGGCGCTGCTGCTGGATCGGGTGCGTCCGGGGATCCCGCTCGCCGAGCTGAGGACCTGGCCGGAGCGCGACGAGGTGGTCGCGGCTCTCGCGCGCCGGCTGTGGAGACCGCCGGGCGAGCTCGTGGGCACGGAGGCCGCGGCCGGCTTCCGGCCGCTGAGCGGGATGTGCGCGTGGTGGGCCGACGAGGCGCAGCAGCGCGCTGCGGCGGGCTGCTCCCCGCTCCCGCAGGAGCTGGTGGAGCACGGCCTGCAGCTGTTCCGGGAGCTGCCCGCGCAGTGGGACGGCGAAGCGGTGCTGCTGGCCACGGACCTGCATCCGGGCAACGTGCTCTCCTCGACCGACGCCGGCATCGAGGTGCTCGGGCAGCGCTGGGTGCTCATCGATCCGAAGCCGTACGTGGGCGATCCGCACTATGACGTGCTGCAGCACATGTTCAATGATCCGGATCGTCTGCGGGATCACCCCGGTGCCTTCGCCGAGCGGATGGCGCGACTCGCCGGACTGGACCCGGCCCGGCTGCGCCGGTGGCTGTTCGCCCGCTGTGTGCAGGAGGCCGGGGTGCTGGAGGCTGCGGCGGAGGCGGCCCGGAAGCTCGGCGAGGCCGGGGTGGAGTAGCCACCCGAGCCCGCCCCTGTGCCTCCGAGCGCTGCGCATCGGCACCCCCCGCCTCAACGGACGGGGCCTCGCCCTCTCGCGGTTCGTGCGGCGTGGGCTCGTCGGCAGGTCCCTCCTCGGCGGAGGGGTCCTCGACGGGCAGAGCAGCCGGCTCACGCTCGGGCTGGGGCTCACGCTCGGGCTGAGGCTCAGGCTCCGCCT
>CAZHSL010000022.1:0-14319 GCA_964535185.1 uncultured Corynebacterium sp. | reverse complement strand
CTCCGGCTCCGGCTCCGGCTCGGATCCGTCCCGGCGCGGCCACAGCAGCGGGGTCGGGGTGGTGATCCGGCTGATGCCGGAGTGGCCGGTCCATTCGACGCGGTGACCGGACCCGTCCGAGCCATCGGCCCGCGCGACGCGTGCGGCGCTCGTCTCCTTCTTGTTGCAGTGCGCACACAGGCCCTGCCCGTTGTCCGCACTGGTGGGCCCGCCGCAGGAGACCGGCTCGATGTGATCGCTCTGCCGGATGGCGGCGTTGCAGTGCGGGCCGCGGCACGAGGTGTCGCGCCAGGTGAGGAAGCGCCGCAGCGCAGGAGGGAAGGCGCGAGCGGTCGAGTCCATCGCGACCAGCTCATCGGAGGTCGGGTGGGCGTAGAGACGGCGGAGCTCGGCGCGCACTGCCGGCCCGTCGGCGCCATAGGGGTCATCGGCGGGGTCCGCAGGTTCGGCGGTCGCGGCGCGCAGCTGCGTCCGGACGGCCTCCGCGGGCACGGCCCCGTAGCCCTCGAGGTGGGCGGTGTCCCCGGCATCGGGACGGAACAGCGCACGGTCGGTGATGATCACGCCGATGTCGAGCGTGCCGGGCCCGGCGGCGTCGCCCTCGCGGAGCAGGGTGTCGGCGAAGGCATCGGCCATGAGTGCGCCGTGACCCTCCCGTGCCCCGGCGGCGCGTCGGCGCTCGGCCTCGAGCGAGAAGCGCTTGCGGATCCGGGCGGCATCGATCGCGGAGAGTCGGGCGGACAGCGTGGCCATGCCATGCTGACCGGGCCGCACCGACATGTGCCGCTCCCGGAACGCCCGGCGGTGGCGGAGGGTCTCCCCCTCGGGGTCGAGCTCGCCCGCGATGGTCGCCACCGCGTCGGTCCAGCGCCGGGTGCCGGCGCCGTCGAGGTCGGGCAGCCGCGCATCGAGCCTGCGATCCACCTCGCGGGCGAGCTCCGGCGGGAGGACCGAGACGGCACCGGCCACGGCATAGGCGGCGTCGCTGCTGATCTTCCCCCTCCGCAGCGCGTCCATCATGCGCGGCAGCACCTCGATCAGCCGCTGCGCGGAGGCCAGGGTGCGGCCGGCCATGTGCGGGGAGCGGCGGGTGATCAGCGAGAGGTCGTCCTTCGTGGCGCCGTCGGCCTGCTCCTGGATCGCCGCCGGGGTCTCTCCCGCGCCGGGCTCGTGCGCCGCGCGGTCCCGGGCCTCGGCGTGCCGATCGCGGCGGGTGATGTCCCGCAGCGCGACCACCGCGCGCGCCTCGAGCGCGTCCAACGCGGAGGCGCAGCCCTGGAGGTTGCCGAGCAGGTCGGTGACGTCCTGGCGAGCCCTCCCCTCGAGGGCGAACCCCCGGCCGGGGTCGCGCGCGATCTCCTGCAGGAGGTGGGCGAGGTCGCCGAGTGCCGCGGCGAGCGCCTCCGGGCCCTGCTCTCGCAGGCCGTCCAGGAGCGCCCGGGCGGAGGACTCCCCCTCAGGGCCGAGCACGTGCGGCGAAATGGTCATGGGTCCATCGTTCCCGCAGGTGGGAGCGAAACGAAGCGGCGTCACAGAAATGTGGACGAGCCCGTGCTGTGGAGGAGCGGTCACCGCGCGGCCCGCCCGTGGACCCGGTCGGAGGTCCGCCCGCGCGGCCCGCCCGCGGAACGGGGCTGACCCCTCAGCCGCCGAGCGCCCACCCGTCGGCCACGACCTCCTGGCGGTCGTCGGAGCGGTCCGAGTCGAACAGCTCCTGCCCCTTCTCGAGCACGCGCAGCCGTCCCACCCAGGCCCCGAGCCCGCGGGTGGAGCGGTCGGTGCGCAGGCGCAGGCGGATCTGCACCTCGCCGGCCGGCGGGGCGCCCACGGCCGAGAGCGGGAACGTGCCGTCCCACACGGTGCGCAGCCCCCAGCCGGTGATCTGCCCGTCGGGCACCTCGACGGGTTCCTCGTGCTCCGCCTCCAGGTGGCCGGGCAGCGGCACCCAGGTCTCCCCCTGGTCGGCGGAGGCCTCGACGGTGAGGACGTCGTAGGCGGTCTCGAGATGGGCGAACAGGTCGACGCGCAGCTCCGCGGCGCTCGCCTCGAGGTCGACGGCGACGCTCAGCGTCGCGGTGTCGGCGTCCGCGTCACCGGCGTGCCAGCCCTCGCGCACCGATGCCGGGACGAGCCCGAGCGCATGCGCCACGCAGGTGGAGACCTCGCGCCGGGTGACGGAGGTCGTGGACCACTCGCGGGTGGGGTGCACCGAGTTCGCCAGCAGGATCACGAACGTGTCGGTGAGCGGGTCGATCACGAGCGAGGTGCCGGTGAAGCCGGTGTGCACGCCGCTGTAGGGGCTGGTCAGGCCGGCATGGTAGTACCAGGCCTCGAGCTCCGGCCCCAGACCGCGGCGGGCGCCGCCGACCCCGGTGATCTCGGCGATGCCGTCGGTGAACATGTCCTGGACGGTGCTGGCCTCGAGGATCCGTGCGTCGCCGTAGCGCCCGCCGCCCAGGAACATCTGCGCGAGGATCGCCAGGTCGCGGGCGGTCGAGAACACTCCCGCATGCCCTGCGACCCCGCCGAGGGAGTGGGCGTTCTCGTCGTGGACGTGGCCGTGCACGAGGCGGCCGTAGTAGTCCACGTACTCGGTCGCGGCGATCCGGTCCCGGAGCTCCGCCGGCGGGTTGTACATCGTCTCGGTCATCCCCAGCGGGCCGGTGATGTGCTCGCGCACGTACTCGTCCAGGCCCTGGCCGGAGAGCTCCTCCACGATCAGGCCCAGCGTGATCAGCCCCAGGTCGGAGTACACGTACGCGGTGCCGGGAGGCGAGGTGGGGGCGACCGTGAGCACGGCGTCGAGACGGGAGGGGACGTCCGGGTGGGCGGAGTAGAGGTCGATGAACGCCGGGAGCCCGCCGACGTGGGTGAGCAGGTGGCGGACGGTGACCTCGCCCTTCCCGTTCTCGGCGAAGCGGGGCAGGTGCACGGCGACGCGATCGTCGAGCCCCAGCCGGCCCTGCTCGACGAGCTGCATCACGGCGGTGGCGGTGAAGATCTTCGAGATCGAGGCGAGGTCGTAGATCGTGTCGGTGCGCGCCGGGATCCACCGGTCCCGGGGCAGCTCGGTGGAAGCGTCCTGCCAGCGCAGCGCATACCCGTCGGCGTGCTCGTAGGCGATCCCCGCCTGCGAGGCGATCAGGAGGGAGGCGCCCGCGAAGCGGGGCGGGTCGAACTCGAGCCCGGCACGGAGGATGCCCGGCAGCTGCTCGAGCACCTCGGCGTCGAGGCCGACGGCGGCCGGGCTCGCCTCCCGCAGCGTCCGGCCGGAGCGCTTGCGCGCCCACGGGTGCCGGTGCGGCTCGCCGCGGCTCCATTCCGGGGCGGAGCGCGCCGCGGCGGCGTCGGGCCGGTCCTTGCGCGGGGCGGGGTCGCCCATCGCGCGCGCGGCGGCGGGGAGGCCGACGGCCCCTGCGGCGGCGAGGGCTCCGGCGGTCAGTCCTGTCCGGCGGGACATGCGGGGGTCCATGGGGCTCCTTCGCGTCAGGACGCGCCCGGCCGGTCCCTCGGGGGAGCGGCCGACACGCCGCCGACCAACCTAACCAGAGCCTCGGCGAGTGGCAAGCCTCACAGCCGCTCGGTCTGCGGGGTCAGCCCGGCCGACCCTGCCGGCGCGGCCGGCGCGGCCGGCCCGGTCACCGCAGCCCCGGGAGCTGCGCGGCCCGCGCCCGCCGCACCTCGCCGATCCCCAGGCCGAGGAGCACCAGGCCGGTGATCGTCACTGCCCAGCGGAGGATCTCGATCGTCCACTGCAGCACCGCGAAGACCGTCTCGACGCCGCCGGAGAGCATCGACCCCTCGATGGTGAGCGAGAAGAACAGCCCGAACAGCGCGACGGCCAGCAGCAGGCTCGCCCCGATCCGCAGCTTCCCGTCACCGCGGATCACCACGAGGATCCCCAGGACCACGGAGGCCAGCTTCAGGCCGTAGTCGATCACGACCACCCCGAGGATCACGAGGATCAGCACGACGAGCCGGGCCGCGAAGCCCGGCCCCTCCAGATCCATGTCGCGCGCCAGGTCCTCGAGGAAGCCCGTCCGCGCGGCGACGAACACCAGCACGACGCCCGCCAGCTCCAGCAGCACCGTCAGCAGCGAGAGGATCGCGAGCGCGATCGCGGGGCGCAGCGGCTGCCTCTCGGGAGCGACCCGTGTCCTCGCCGCCGCTCGTCCGTACCCCTCCGGGCTGCTGTGCACCATGTCCGTCCTCCTCCGTCAGTCCCGCTGCAGCGCGAGCACCGGGACGCAGGCCGGGCTGAAGCCCAGCACCTGCCCGTAGAAGGACAGCGACGCCTCGATGGCCCGGATGATGCTCTCCGCCTTGCGGAAGCCGTGCTGCTCCCCCTCGAACAGCAGGTACGCGTGCGGGATGCCCTTCGCGGCGAGCGCGTCGCGGAACAGCTCCGACTGGCTGGGCGGGACGATCCTGTCCTCGTCGCCCTGGAGCAGCAGCACGGGCACCTCGAGCTCGTCGACGTGGCTGAGCGGGGCGCGCTCGACGTACAGGTCGCGCCGCTCCGGGTAGGGGCCGACGAGCCCGTCGATGTAGCGCGACTCGAAGTCGTGGGTGTCCTGGACGAACTGCTCGAGCTCGGCCACCCCGAAGCTGGAGACGCCGGCGGCGAAGGCGTCCGTGCGGGTGAGGCAGGCCAGGGTGGTCCAGCCGCCGGCGCTGCCGCCCTCGATCGCGAGCCGGTCCCCGTCGGCGATCCCCTCGGCGACCAGGTGCTCCATCACGGCGACGGTGTCCTGCACGTCCACCACGCCCCACTGCCCGCGCAGACGGTTGCGGTAGGCGCGGCCGTAGCCGCTGGAGCCGCCGTAGTTCACCACCACCACGCCCAGGCCGCGGGAGGTGTAGTAGGCGACCGGCAGCGAGAGCACCGGCGCCACGTGCGCGGTCGGCCCGCCGTGCACCTGCGCGATGAACGGCGGCAGCTCGCCCTCGCGGCCCGCGAAGCCCTCCTGGCGGGGCCGGTGCACGATCGCGTGCACCACGCCGCCGTCCGGCAGCGGCACCTCGATGCTCTCCCCCTCGGGCAGGAGGCCCGGATCGGGAGCGTCGTCCCGGGAGGAGCGCAGCACCGTCAGCGGCGACAGGACGGGGCCGTCGAGGTCGAGCCGGGCGAGGTGGAGCGCCGAGAACTGCGTGGGCGAGGCACCGGCGAGCACCAGCAGGCCGTCCTCGCGCAGCGTCGCGGCGCCGATCTGCGTGAGCGGGCAGTCCAGCGCCGTGAGCTCGCCCGTGCTGATCCGCAGCACGGACAGGGAGGTCGCGGCGCGGCCGTGCTGCACCAGGGCACGATCCGGATCGAGCACCTGGTACCAGGTGCTGCCCAGCGTCCACAGCGGGCCGGCGAACTCCTCGTCCCGCTCCAGCACCTGGCGGGAGCCGTCGGCCCGCGACCACACCCACGGGTTCCACCAGCCGGAGCTGTCCGCGAGGAACATCAGGCGCTCCTCGTCGAGCCACTCGGGCTGCAGCACGGAGACGTCGGTACCGCCGGCGAGGATCTCGCCCTCCCCGGCGCTGCCGTGCATCAACGGGGCGAGGTGCAGCTCGGTGCCGTCCCACGGCATCTGCGGATGCTCCCAGCTGATCCAGGCGAGCTGCGTGCCGTCCGGGCTCACCCGCGGATGCGCGACGAAGCGGGAGGAGGGGGTGACGCGGCGCAGCGCGGAGGGATCCTCGGCCGCGGAGCCGTCCAGCGGCACCTGGCAGATGTAGCGCTCGATGTGCGGGGCGCCGTCCGCGTCGGTGCGCGGGCCGTCCTCCCCGCCGGTGTGGTCCTCGCACACCCACCACACCTCCACCGTGCCGTCGGGCGCCGTGACCACAGTGGGCTCCGCCCAGCGCAGCGAGGGGCCGTGCGCGGACTCCACCTCGGGGCCGACGGGAGTGAGCGGGCGGGGCTGCTCCCCCTCGCGCATCGCATGCACGCGCTGGTCGGCGAAGTTCACGAACACCACCAGCGGCGGCAGCTCCTCCCCCGCCGCGGCGCCGGGCTCCGGCCGTGCGCCGGGGACCACGGCCCAGCTCGCCCCGCCGTACTCGTGCACCCGGGAGCGGGCGTTGAACGGGGCGGGCAGCACGGTGACCGTCTCCGCCGGAGGCTCCTCCCCGAGGCCGACGGGCCCCGCGGTGCGGACGATCGCCTGGCGACCGCCCTCGGTGGCGATGCCCTCCGTCCACCACACCTCCTCACCCACCGGGAGCGGGGCGCCCAGACGGGTGCCGCCGGTGGCGAGCTGCTTCGCGGTGAGGGACGAGGGCCAGGAGCCGTACGGGAGTGTGGTGACCATGAGGCCAGCGTAGGCAGTGGGCGGGGTGGGCGGGGCGGGAACGGGCGGTGGTGTGGACGGGACGCCGGTTCCGCGTCCACACGGCCGCGCCCCTGCATCGTCACCACGAACTGCGCAGCACCCGCAGCGCGTCCTCGAGCGAGAGGCCCTCGTCGCGCGCGGTGCTCGCCAGGTGGCGTGCCGCTTGCGCGACGGCCGAGGAGACCGGGGCCGCCTCGTCGCTGACCCGGGTGCCCGAGCCCACCCGGGTCACGAGGAGTCCGTCGGCCTCCAGCGAGCGGTAGGCCTTCGCCACGGTGCCGGGGGCGACGGCGAGGTCGGCGGCGAGCTGACGGACCGAGGGCAGGCGCTCGCCCCGGCCCAGCCGGCCCGTGGTGATCAGGCCGCTGATCTGATCGTGGATCTGCCGGGCGGGGCTCCCGCCCTCCGGGGTCACGCTGAGGATCACGACGGGACCGCACTGCGACGCGGGCGGGAGGGGGACGGCGCGGGCACGGCGGTCAGGGCCGTGAACACCCACAGCGCACCGCCCACGCAGGCGGCCACCGCCGAGAGCACGTCGAGTGTGCCCGAGAGGGCGGCGAACGGCGTGCTGATCGAGAACCACCCTCGGTCACCGCCGGAGAAGGTGCCGGAGAGTCGCGAGGTGTTCGCCAGGGATCCCACGATCGTTCCCAGATGCAGCAGCAGCCCTCCGAGCGCGACCCGCGCGACGTTCGCGCTGCGCAGCCGGCGGTTCGCCGCGTCGGCAGGCTCCGCCTCGGCCAGCGGCGGGCGCGCGATCCCGGACAGGGCCCACCAGGTGGCCGCGCCCAGCGGCACCAGCAGCGCCAGCGGGAGGGCGGAGTGATGCCATCCGTAGATGCCCGTGCCGAGCGTGCCCGAGCCGACGTCCACCACGTACCGGGTGTACTCGCCGTTCTCGTCCGGCCGGGAGGCCATGCCCGCGGCGAGCGTGGGCACGAGCACGAGCACGAGGGCGATGAGGAGAGCGGCGAGCCAGCGGGCGTCGAGGAAGGTGCGCCAGGTCCGCGGCGCGAGGGATGCCCCCGTGGACGGCGCGCGATGCGGGCGGGCGGCGCCCAGCGCGACCAGGGCCACCAGCCCGAGCACCAGCGGCAGCGCGTAGCGGGCCCCGACGGCGGCCGACCAGAGCTCGCGGGGCGCCTCGACCCACAGCGGCATCGCACCGAGCACGGAGTACGCCGCCAGGAGCACCACGGCCCCTCCGGCCACCGCCGCCGTCACGGCGCGGCCTGCTCGCTCAGCGCTCCTCGCTGTGCGGCTCCTGCTCCCCCTCGCCCGGCGCCCGGGCGAGGTCCTGCGGGGCGGTGCGCGGATCCACGGGCGAGCCGGAGAGGTAGGCGGCGCGCGCCAGCACGTTCGAGGCGATGGAGGAGACGATGATCAGAGCCAGCACGGTGAGCAGCGTCTTCACCAGCACGAAGGGGTCGAGACCCGTGGTGCGGGTGTGCTGCAGGAAGGCACCGATCACGATCATCGGCAGGCCCAGACCGGTGGCCGGGGAGAGCACGTTGATGCGGCTGAAGGAATCCCGGGCGTGGAACATCGACAGCGCGGCGGTGAGCATCCAGAACGCGCCGCCGATCAGCAGCACGCCGATCAGCGCGGTGAGGGCGAGGTCGAGCACGGGGTTCATCGGCGCCCCTTCGTGAGGATGCGGGCCAGGGCCACGGTGGCGAGGATCCCCAGCACGGAGGCGATCAGCGCGGCGTCCACCGCCGCGGCGGAGGAGTTCACCAGCCCGATCAGCACCAGCACCCCGATGCCGGAGAAGAACACCAGATCGCCCACCACGGCGCGGCTGGCCGGATCCGGGGCGGTGGCCACGCGGAACAGGCCCACCAGGATCGCGGCGCCCAGCAGCACCACGGCGGTCCACAGGATGATGGTCATCGCTCGTCCTCCTCCTGCTCGCGGGGCTGCTCGTGCGTGGTCCCTCCCGGCACGGAGTGCCCACCGGCTCCGGAGCGCCCACCGGCTCCGGAGCGCCCGCCGGGACCCGTGCGATGGCCCGCGGCGCGGATCCGACGGACGGCGCGCCCGTCGGCGAAGCGCTCGTCGGCCGCACTGCGCGACCGGCGCGGGCGCAGCGCCGCCTCGGCGCCGTCCCGTCCGCGGGAGGCCCGAAGCAGCCGCTCCTCCATCTCCCGGAGCTCCTCGACCACCTGCTCGCGCGAGTCCGCGAACAGCACATGGACGAACAGGCTCGGCTCCTCCTCGAGGGTGCCGTGCGCCGTGCCCACCACCAGCGTGCCCGGGGTGATCGTGATCGAGGAGGCCATCGCGATGATCTCCAGGTCCGTGGTGGCCCGCAGCGGGTACTCCACGATCGCGGGCGAGCTGCGGGTGCGGGGGCTGTACACCCCGGCGGCCACCGCGAAGGAGCCCTTCACGATCTCGCCGATCATCCACAGCACGTAGGTGAGCGTGTACCAGGCGCGCATCAGCCGATCACCGCCTCGACGTAGGCCTCGACATCCAGCAGGTCCGTGGCGGCCACGTCGATGCTGGGCAGCACGGCGCCGATCCCCGCGAACAGCGCCAGCGACAGCGCGATCATGGCCGCGCCCGGGGCCAGCAGCCGCCGCGGCACCCGCACCTCGTCGGGCAGCGGCTGCTCCTCGCCGCGGCCCGTGGTCGGATCGTCCGGCCGGTAGGTGGTCATGTCCTCACCCCAGGCCAGGCGGCGCCACACCCGCTGCAGGCCCAGCAGGGAGCCCACGGAGGCGACCACCACCGCACACAGAGCCGCCCAGCCCAGCACGGCGTCCCCGGCGGTGATCTGCTGGGAGGAGGCCTGCAGCAGGCCCACCTTGCCCCACAGTCCCGAGGTTGGCGGCAGACCCACCAGGCTGAACATGCCCAGCGCCAGGACCGCCATCGCCCACGGCTCGCGCCGGGCCAGGCCGCTGAGGCGGTCCAGGCGGCCCGAACCGTAGGTGTGCTCGAGCGCGCCGGTGGTGAGCAGCAGGGAGGACATCGTGATCACGTGGTGGACCAGGTAGAGGATGCCCGCGGTCACCGAGAGCTGGGTGAGCAGCACCAGGCCCAGCAGGATGTGGCCCACGCCGGTGACCATCTGATGGCCCATCGCGGTGCGCACCCGGGTGGCCGCGGCGGTGGAGAACGCGCCCACCAGGATCGTGGCCAGCACCAGCACCGCGAACACGGTGAGGAACGGGAGCTCGTCGTCGAAGGCGACCGCGACGATGCGGTAGATCGCGTACAGCGCCACCTTGGTGTGCAGGGCGGAGAACAGCGCCATGATCCCGGCCGACGTCGCGGGGTAGGCGCGCGGCAGCCAGGAATGCACCGGCACCATGCCGCCCTTGACGGCCAGGGCCAGCAGCACGACGACCAGGGCCGCGGCGGTGACCGGGTTCTCGCCGCCGGCACCGGCCAGCGCGGCGAGGTTCACGGTGCCGGCGGTGCCGTACACGAACCCCACGCCGATCAGCAGCACCGTCGAGGTGAGCAGGTTGACCAGCACGAACAGTCGGCCGATGCCGAGGCGACGCCAGGTGCCCGTCAGCGCGATCAGCGCGTAGGAGGGCATCAGCATCACCTCCACCCACACGAACAGGTTGAAGAGGTCGCCGGTGAGCAGCGCGCCGTTCACGCCGGCGCTCAGCAGCAGGAGCAGCGGCGGCACGAAGCGGTACCGCGACTCGCCGGTGAGGATGAGGAACACGGTGGCGGCGAGCGTGGACAGCGCCGTCACCAGCAGCATCACGGCGCTGAGGGTGTCGGAGACGAAGGGGATCGCCAGCACGTCGGCGAAGCCGCCGACGGCGTGGGAGAGCACCGGCACGGTGCGGTGGAAGGCCATCAGCCACAGCGCGCCGAGCGCCACCAGCAGCGGGGCGCCCAGCATCACCGCGACCTCCACGGGGCGGCGACGCACCACCACCAGCGCGGCGGCGCCCAGCAGGGGCACCACCACGAACAGCGGCAGCAGGGCGGGGTTCACGGCGGGGATCATCAGTCGTGGGTCTCCCCGGTGTCGGGATGGGCGGTCATGTCGTCGTCCCGGCCGATCACCGCGAGGGTGAGCATGAAGATCGTGACCGCCATCGTGATCACGATCGCGGTGAGCACGAACGCCTGGGGCAGCGGATCGGCCATCTCGGCGCGGGAGGAGAGGTCGGTGAGCGGCTCGGCCCGCCAGCCGGGCACGCCGGGGGCCAGCAGGGCGAAGTTCGCGGCGTGGCTGAGCAGGGTCATCCCGAACACGGCGCGCACCATGCTGCGCTGCAGCAGCAGGTACACACCGCCGGTGACGAGCACGGCCACGGTCAGGGCGAGGATCATCGGCGTCCGGCCTCCCTCGGCTTCGTTCCGGCGGTCAGGTGCGCGGTGCCCACCCCGACCCGTCGGCGGCGCGCGGGCTCGCCGCGGGTGGTGTCCAGCGGGCCGGGCAGCTCGCCCTCCACCGCCTCGTCGGTGCGCTCGCGGGTGCCCTCGCCGGACTTCTCGCCCGTGGTGGCGCCGGCGCCCAGCAGGTTCACGGCCACCATCACCAGGCCCAGCACCGCCAGGTACACGCCCAGGTCGAAGATCATCGAGGTGGAGACGTGCTGGCCCAGCAGGTAGCCGTGCAGCGGCTCGAGGAAGCCCTCGTGGAGGAAGCCCAGCACCCCGGAGCCGAGCGCCACCAGCACGCCCCCGCCGATCAGCAGCAGCGGCAGGCGCGGCGGGCCGATCTGGCGGTCCCGGGAGGTGGACAGGTACAGCAGCGCCACGATCGCGGAGCCCACCAGGGCGGCGATGAAGCCGCCGCCGGGGGCGTTGTGGCCGCGCAGGAACAGCATCAGCGACAGCAGCGCGAGGACCGGGCCCACCACGCGCACCATCAGCTGCAGCGCGGCGGCGTTGCCCCAGGCCGAGGAGATGGCCCGGTGCGCGGAGGTGCCCTCCTCGCGCAGGTGCGGGGCGTCGACCTGCTCGTCGGCGCGGGCGGGGTCGATGAACATGTGGCGCACGCTGGAGAGCACGGCCACGATCGCCACGCCCGCCATGCCCAGCACGGAGAGCTCGCCGAGCGTGTCCAGCGCACGGAACTCCACCAGGATCACGTTGACGATGTTGTGGCCGCCGGTGATCTCCTCGGCATTGTCGATGTAGTACTCGGCGACCTCGCTGCGGCCGCGCCGGCCCATGAACGCGATCACGCCGGCGCCGGCGGCCAGGCCCACCGGGACCGCGATCAGCAGCGCGCCCAGTCGGCGGGAGCGGCGCGGGGCACCGTCGCGCTCCGGGGCCTCGAAGCGCTGCGGCAGCCGCTGCAGCACCAGCATGATCACGATGATCGTCAGCGATTCCACCAGCAGCTGGGTGAGGGCGACGTCCGGGGCGCCCAGCGCCAGGATCTGCACGGTGGCGAGGATGCCCACCGCGGAGAGCGCCACCGCCGCGCCCAGCCGGTCCCGCCGCGTGGCCACCACGATCACGGCGGCGGTGACCAGCACCAGCAGGACCAGGTCGATGCCGCGGTTCATGCCCTGCTGCAGCGGGGCGAGGTCCCCCCACAGCACGGCGAGGGAGCCCAGCACCACCGCGGCGAAGGCCAGCAGGATCGCGCCCAGGTGGCGCATCGGGTCATCGGTGGCGATGGGGCGCACCAGCACCGCCGCGACGCGCTCGGCGAGGCGGTCCACCGCCGTGAGCACGCGGGCGCCGTCCACGGGGAAGGGCCGCGCCTCCAGGGCGGGCAGCACCCGCTTCCGCACCAGCGCGATCGCCACACCCAGCGCGATGATGGCGACGGTGAGGCCCAGCTCCGGGGTGATCCCGTGCCAGAAGGCCAGGTGGGGGTGGAACTCGCCGCCCAGGGCGGCGTCCATCGCGCGGCCGACGGGGGTGTCCAGCACCCCCACCACCAGCGCGAGCGGCAGGCCCACCAGGATCGGCAGCGCGGCCGGGCCCAGGAACAGCAGGCCGGGGGCGTGGGCGTCCTCGGCGCGCACCAGCGCGCCGGTGGCGTCATGCGCGCCGGGGGCCGACGGCGCCCGCTCCCCGTCCACGCGGGCCAGGAGCTCCTCGTCACGACCGTCCACGAAGGCGCCCAGCACGATCTTCGCGCAGTAGGCGAAGGTGAGCACGCTGGCGCCGGCGATGCCGAGCGCCACCGCCCAGGGCGCCCAGGCAGGGCCGCCGGTCTCGAGCGCGCCGGTGAGCAGCGACTCCTTGGAGACGAAGCCGAGCATCGGCGGCAGGCCCGCCATCGACATGCAGCCCAGCACGGTCACCGCGAAGGAGCCGGGCATCGTGCGCCACAGCGCCGGCATGCGCCGCAGCTCGCGGGTGTGCACGGCGTGGTCCACCACGCCCACCATCATGAACAGCCCGGACTTGAACAGGGCGTGCGCGATGGTGTGGAGCACGGCGGCGAGGATCGCGTACTCGGTGCCCACGCCGATGAGGGTGACGATCAGGCCCAGCTGGCTCACCGTCGAGTAGGCCATCAGCTTCTTCAGATCGCCCTGCTGCAGGGCCAGGACGCCGCCCACGAAGGCGGTGATGATCCCCGCCACGATCAGCAGCACGTTCCAGGCGGGGACGTCGTGGAAGGCGGGGCTGAAGCGCAGCAGCAGGAAGATGCCGGCCTTCACCACGGCGGCGGCGTGCAGGTAGGCGGAGACCGGGGTGATCGCGGCCATCGCATCCGGCAGCCACACGTGGAACGGGAACTGGGCGGACTTCGTGCACGCCGCGACCGCGACCAGGAGGGCGACGAGCGTGGTGAACGCAGGGTCCTGCTGCCAGATCCCGTCGGCCAGCACCTCGCTGAGGGAGGTGGTGCCCAGGCGCAGCACCATCAGCGTGACGGCGCTGAGCAGGGCCAGGCCGCCCAGGAAGGTGATCAGCAGGGTGCGCATCGAGGCGGCCTGCCCGGCCGCGCCGGAGCGGGCGATCAGCAGGAACGACGCGATCGAGGTGAGCTCCCAGGCGATGAACAGCAGCACCAGGTCGTCGGCGAGCACCAGGGTCACCATCGACAGGGTGAACAGCGCCATCACCAGGGAGAAGCTGAGATTGCGGCCCACCGGGAGGTACCGCGCCGAGTAGGCGAGCACCACCGCGCCGATCACCAGCGCGATCATCGAGAAGACGATGCCGATCCCGTCGGCCCGCAGCGCGAACTCCACGCCCCACTGCGGCGCCCACGGGACGGCGAAGGTGGTGGCCGGGTCACCGGCCCCGCCCGCCATGACGGCGGCGGTGGCGGGCAGCAGCGCCGCGGCGGCGGCCAGGTAGAGGGCGGCGAGGACCCAGCAGGCCGCGCGGCCCATCAGCCGGTCCAGCACCGGGGTGACGGCGACTGTCGCGACGAGGAGCAGCAGGGTCCACAGCACTGACACCGTCAGCACCCCGGGCGTGCGTGGGCGGCGGCGTCACGGCGGGTCATGGCGGGGAGTCTAGCGAAGCCGACTGCGGGCTCCAACGCGCCGCGAGCGCTCCGGACGGTCGGGCGCCTCGCGCGCGCGTGCGAGAGAAACTCGTCTCCGCCCCGGGCGAGCGCCGCGGAGGGGCCCGGGATCCGGTGAGCAGGCTCACAGCGAGGCCGCGAGGGCAGGGCGGCCGACGAGCCGGGCGCGGGGCTGTCGGCCGCCGTTCCGGAGCGCACGCGGGCACCACGAGGACCCCGCACGGCGCGAGGAGTCTCGCGGGGCGCGGGGCCGTTCGGGCGCGGTGCGGGGCCGACGTCGCTGCGACGCCGGCCGCGCATCGGCGGAGCACCGGATCAGTGGCAGATCCGTGCGAGATCAGTGCGAGATCCGCACGGGGTCAGCCGCGCTGGGGCAGCACCTGGACCACGGCGGGCTTGGGGCCCTGGCCGTCGTAGTCCGGGAAGTAGGACAGCTGCGCGCCCCACTCGCCGTCCTCGCCCGGGTGCTGCACCGAGACGAAGGCCGTGCGGTCCTCGTCGCGGATGATCGGGCCGCAGGTCTCGCCGTCGCGGGGCACGGAGAGGAACTGCTCCACGCGG
>CAZHSL010000021.1:0-17600 GCA_964535185.1 uncultured Corynebacterium sp. | reverse complement strand
GGCGAGGTGGATTCGAGCACCACCAGCTCGCCTCCGGAGAGCTGCGGGGCGATGCCCTGCGCGGCGGCCTCGATGTACGAGAGGTCTGCGTCGTGGTCACCCTTGAACGGCGTGGGGACGGAGACGATGTAGGCATCCGCTTCAGGGGTCTGCGTCTGCGCCGAGAGCGTGCCCTGCGCGACCGTGCCGGCGACGACGGTCTCGAGCCCCTCCTCGACGAACGGCACCGTGCCGGCGTTGATCGCCTCGACGGTCGCCTGCGCCACGTCCACACCGATCACCGTCTTGCCCGCCTGGGCGAGGACGGCCGCTGTGGGCAAACCGATGTAGCCGAGACCGATGACGGCGACGGTATCGAGGGGCAGATTCGGACTCACTGAGGGGACTCCTGAGGAGGGAGGGGCATCGCCGGGCGGCCCGGGCGGCTGCTCGGGCATCTCGAGCATGCTACGTTCCGGCACCCCGCAGAACTCGGGCGATGATGCCCACGCCTCACGCGCGCGCGGATCGCGATGAGGTTTCACCCGGAGGTCACCTGCACGGCGCCGTGAGGTCGACGATCGTTCACCCGGCGACTCGGCCCAGTCACCTCCGCTGACCTCGTCGGATGGGCGCATAGCACGGTCTGCCCGGTGTGCTGCCCACGGGACGTCATCAAATTGTTACGCGTGCAAGAAGAGCGCCGGGGAGCAGGGAGGGGAGCAGGATCACGACCGCGCGGGCATCGACGGGAGTTCGCCGAGAATTCATCGACTCGTTAGAGTTCGGCCATGGTGCCTTCTTCAACTTCCCGGACCGCCGGTGCTCTCGCACGTGGCCTCACGGCTGTGACGGCACGAGGAGCGCAGGAATGACCCGCATCGCGGTACTCGGCGCCGGCAGCTGGGGGAGCACCTTCGCGCTCGTCCTGGCTGACGCAGGCTGCGACGTCACCCTCTGGGCGCGGCGGGAAGAGAACGCCCGTGCCATCCGGGAGACGCATCGCAATCCGGAGTACCTCGGCGAGGTGGAGCTGCCCGCAGCGGTGACCGCCACCGCGGACGTCGCCCAGGCGCTCGAGGGCGCAGACGGGGTGGTGCTCGCGCTGCCCACCCAGCGGCTGCGGGAGAACCTCTCCGACTGGCGCCGAGCGGGCATCGACCTGCCACCCGTGCCCGTGCTCTCCCTGGCGAAGGGGATCGAGCGCGGCACCGATCAGCGCATGAGCCAGGTGATCGCCGAGGCCGGCGGGGTGGACCCAGCGCGCATCGCCGTGCTCTCAGGCCCCAACCTCGCCGTCGAGATCGCCGCCCGGCAGCCCAGCGGGAGCGTGATCGCGGCGGTCGATGCATCGATCGCCCACACGGTCGCGAGCTGGTGCAGCGCGCCGGGGTTCCGCTCCTACGTCTCACAGGACGTGGTGGGCGTGGAGGTCGCCGGGGCGATGAAGAACGTCATCGCGATCGCCGTCGGCGCCGCCATGGGGCTCGGGTACGGGGACAACACCTGCGCCACGCTCATCACCCGAGGGCTCGCGGAGATCACCCGCCTGGGCGTGGCCCTCGGCGGGCAGCCGGCCACCTTCGCCGGCCTCGCCGGCATGGGTGATCTCGTGGCCACCTGCACCTCGCCGCTGTCCCGCAATCATCGTCTCGGCAATGCGCTGGGACGGGGACTGGACGTGGAGGCGGCGCTCGCCGAGGTGGGGCAGACCGCCGAAGGCGTCGCCACGGCCCGTGCCGTGGAGGAGCTCGCTCAGCGTCTCGACATCGACATGCCCATCACCCGCAGCCTCGTCGGTGTGGTGGATCATGGCGTGACCATCGAGCAGGCGACCTCGACTCTGCTCTCACGGTCCGTGCGCCCCGAGTGAGCGACGGCGTGACGCGCGGATCTCTCGGCACACCGTTGCGGAAGGCGCTGCGTGCGGTGCGGCGCCGACGCCCCGTGGTCAGCGTGGTGATCCCGTGCCGAGACGCCGAGCCCTACATCGAGGCGGCGGTACGCAGCGTCCTGAATCAGTCGCTCCGCGAGGTCGAGGTGATCGTCGTGGACGACGGCTCGCAGGACGCCTCCTTCGAGGTGGTTCGCGGGCTCGCGGACCGCGACCGGCGGGTGCGGCTCGTGCGCGGAGAGGGCCGTGGCCCCGGTGCCGCCCGCAACCGTGGTGTGGGGCTCGCGGCGGGCAAGTACCTCGCGTTCGTCGAAGCCGACGGCGTGATGCTTCCACAGGCGCTCGAAACGATGACCGGAGTCGCCCGTCGTACCAGGTCCGAGATCGTGAAGGGCTCCTACCGGAGACATAGTGCGATGGGCTCGCACCGCCCCGAGGACACCGCCCGGATCCATGCACGTCAGAAGCTGGACGTGAACGTTGAGAAGTTCCCTGACCTCCTTGACGAACCGGTGCTGTGGAACGGGCTGTACCGTGCCTCGTTCTGGAGGACCGAGGTCCATCCGCTCCCGGAGGAAGAGGGCTCGGACGTTCAGGAGCTGAGCCTGGGCTCGATGCTTCGGGCCAGGAGCATCGACGTGATCGACACTGATGTCTATTCATGGCGCCTGCATGAGCGACATGTGGCCGGCTCGCCGTCACGGCTCGAAGAGCTTGCACGGCGCCGGGCAGCGATTCAACGATTGCGGTCGCTTCTCAACGACATCGGGGCCTCGGACGTGGTGCGACAGCGCCTCCTCACCCTCTGGCTCGGGCGTGACCTGTTGACGGAGGCCGAGCAGGTGCCCGTCGCCGGTATCCCGCTTCGACATGAGCTTCGCACCATCAGCAAGGCGCTTGTCGAAGAGATGGATGAGGACACGTGGCAGTCCTTCCCTTTCTGGGACCGACTCACCGCCTGGGCTCTGAGCCAGGATGATCCCTCGATTCTGGATGACGTGCTCGCTACGCGTTGGGAAGAGACCAACGCGGTGCCGCTCGAGCTCGACGAGCAGAGCGGTGACCTCCGCTGCGTCCATCCCTTGCTCGAGCGCCTGACGGGCGTGCCCGAGCCGGTGCGGCGAGTCTCGGGGAAGGACCTGCGCCTGGTGTGCACCGCACGCAAGATGCGCTTCGCCGATGCTCACACCTGTGCCCTCAAAGCGGAAGTGCACGTCGCTGGCCTCGACCCCCGCAGAACGCCGCTGTCGCTCGAGATCGCGGCGACCGCACCGGACGGCACCCGAGGGCCGGTCGCCACCACCACCTCGGCCAAGGCCGGATGGGCGGATCAGGTCTCCAACGATCCATGGCGCTCCTACCAGCGAGCGGGCATCCGCGCGCAGGTGGAGCTGCTGGACGTTCCCACTCAACAGATCCACGTCCGGACGCAGCTTGCCGGTCACCCGCTCGAAGTCGCAGTGCCCCAGCCCGTGACCTCGCTGAACTACCGTCTCGGGCCGGTCGAGAACGGCCGACAGTTCTCGATGTCCGCCTCCGACGGGGGTGCTGCGGAGTTCACCGCTGTCGACGTCTCCCCGTTCGTCCTGGTCAAGGCGCGCTCGCGGGGCGACGAGATGGAGCTCGTGGTGCGGTGTACCGAGGAGGAGCGGGCGCTGCATGATGTCGACGTCGTGGCCCGGCGTCAGGGGAACTCCATCCCGGGCGCAGTGGACGTCGAGGAACGTCGTCTCCGCATCCGCTTGCCGCTGCCACCTATGCCGGATGGCGCGCTCTACCGCGGCGAGAGGGCGTACACGGTGGACGTACTGGCGGGAGATGATCAGTTCCCGATCTCCTGGGACCGCAACGCCCGCGCGGAGCGTGGACCTGCGCTCCGTGCCGTGCCCACCCGGGACGGCCGGGTGAAGGTCGAGCAGCGCGCCGTGCGGGTGACGGTGGATGACGTCGCTGTCGACGGCTCCACAGCGCGTTTCTCCGGCCGGGTGGATCCCGCGGACCGCGTTCCGGTGATGTGGCTCGTCTCCTCCGGAGCTTCCGTGCTCATGCGAACTGTGCCGGCCAGGAGCGGTCGGTGGTCGGCTGAGCTCGACCTCGCCGACTCCGCGATCGCTTCGGGTGGCTACTTCGTCCGCTGGTCAGCCCGCGAGCAAGACGAACCGGAGGGGTGGGCGCGCGCCGGCAGGGCGTTGCGAAAAGGCGAGCGTTACGTGGAAGGTCCGTGCCGCAGCGTACGGCTGAGCCCGCATCGCGGCGGAGCGCTCGGTGTCACGTTGGGCCCGCCGCTGCGCGCCACCGAACGCACCCGGGCGGGGCGTCGCCGTCTCATCGCCGCAGATCCTGGTCCGCTTCGCCCCGGAGTCTTCTTCGAATCCTTCAACGGCAAGTCCAGCGGCGACAACCCGCGAGCCCTTTTCGACGCGCTCCGCCCGCTGACGGACGTGCCGCTGTGGTGGTCCGTGGTGGACGGAACCGTGCCCGTCCCACCGGGCGCGATCCCCGTGGTGGCCGGCTCCGCCTCCTGGTTCGAGGCGTTGCGCACCGCCCGAGTTCTCGTCACGAACAACAACTTTCCGCACTGGTTCGAGAAGCGTCCGGGGCAAACCATCCTGCAGACGTGGCATGGGACCCCGATCAAACGACTGCTCTTCGACGCGCCCCCGGCTTTCACCCCGCTCGTCTACCGGCGACTGATGGCCCGGCAGGCCAAGGAGTGGGACGCGCTGCTCGTGCAGGACGAAGAAGCGGAGCACCGTCTGCGTTCGGCGCTGCGCTATGAAGGTCCGGTGCACCATGGAGAGCAGCTGCGGAACGTCCGATTGGACCAGGGGGCCGGAGCACGTACTCGAGTGCGCTCCGAACTCGGCATTCCGCCCCACCGACCCGTGGTGCTCTACGCGCCCACCTGGCGGGAGAAGATGCGTAGGGCAGACGGTGAGCAGGCGCTGCAATCCCTCGTCGACATCACTGCACTCGCGAGTGCCACGGGGGCTCATGTGATGGTGCGCAGCCATCACATGAACGGCTTGCGCGCAGACGGAGACGGCGTCATCGACGTGAGTGCGTATCCGCACGTGGAGGATCTGATCCTCGCGAGTGATGTGCTCGTCTCCGACTACTCCAGCATCTTCTACGACTACCGCCTCACGGGCCGCCCGATGATCGTGCACGCCCCGGACCTCCGCTGGTACCGGGACGTGGAGAGAGGCTTCTACGGCAGGTGGCCCGCAGATCTAGACCTGCCCCTGTCCCAGGACCAGGAGGCGCTGGAAGCGCTGGTGACAGAAGCGTTGGAGAGGGGTGGGCCGGCGACGGCGCCGGTCAACGGGGCGGAGGAGAGCGTCGGCTGGGCGTGCTGCTGGGTGCTCGACGCCCTCGACGATCTGTCAGGGTCGCATTGCGCACAGCAGGATGACAGGAGTCCGTCCCTTGGTTGAATATATGGTGAACCCTGGGCAGTCGCATGCCCAGATCCCCAGGAAAGGTGAGCGCATGCAACGAGTGATCACGTACGGCACCTACGATCTGCTCCACTACGGACACATTGAGCTCCTCCGACGTGCACGATCTCTTGGCGACTACCTGGTCGTGGCGCTCTCCACCGACGAGTTCAACGCGGGCAAGGGCAAGCGCTGCTACTACTCCTGGGAGGAGCGCCGACGGATGCTCGAGGCGGTCCGGTTCGTGGACCTCGTGATCCCGGAGACGACCTGGGAGCAGAAGACACACGACGTCGCGCGGTACAACATCGACACCTTCGTCATCGGGGACGACTGGGAGGGGAAGTTCGACTTCCTCAAGGACCAGTGCGAGGTGGTCTACCTCCCTCGTACCCCGGACATCTCGACGACACGGATCAAGGGGGACCTGGTCGGGGCCAACGCTCGCCGCTGAGCGGTCGCATGCCGAAGACGGCACGCACCAGGCGCACGCGCATGGTTCTTGTCCGGAGCCGACATGGGACGCCGCGCGGAGCGCGTCGTCGGGAAGATGAGTGGACAGTGAAGGTCACAATGGCGAATGCTAAGAAGTACCTCCGTCGGTCAGCTGTGGCAACGGTTCGCCGCCTTGGTCTTGAGTCGGAAGTTAAGGAATATCTGGCCAGGAGCACCTCAAAGGCCGCACAAGCAGTTGGGGTTCCGGCCTCCGAAGAGCAGAATGTTGCCAGCCCGGCTTCCTCCAAGCCGTCCCCCTCCAAGCCGTCCCCCGCTGCACGAGAGCCTTCCCCGGCTCTTTCGTCAAAGGTCACCGTCGTGCACCCGTGGTCGCGTTCCTCGCCGGAAGACGTCCCAGCGCTGCGTGAGCGGCTTCTCGGCTCCCGGAGCGCGGTCGGAGCGATCCTGACGTCTGGTCTCTCACGCGGAGCGGATGGCGGGGGCAATGTCTCCGTGGAAGGCGCGCGGATGGGCGCAACGCGTCTACTCGCAGTGGAAAACTGTCTTGGGACGATCGAGGTCCTCGGACAGCTTCTCGCTGAGGTGACCACCCCATATGTTGTCGTGTCCCCCATAGAAGGGGAGCTCTTCACCAAGGCCGTTGGGCCCCTCGTCGAAACGCTCGAGGGTACGGGATTCGGCCTCGCATCGGGGGGCATCCTCCACACTGCGAAAACGGGGGATCGACGAGACCCGGAGCTGGCCGCGAGCCACGCGTCGAACTGGGTGGCGGAGCTGCGTCAGAACGATGAGCTCTTCGCGGACCGGGGTTTGACGAATAAGGTTTTCCGCACTGAGCTCCTGCGAGAAGCAGTCAGCTTCTGCACGAACCATGGCGTCGAGCATCCGGTCGCAGTGGCCCTCACGGCGAGCGTGCGCACCGGCCCCGTGGCGATCGCTGCGACTCCGGTGATCGCTGTTCCGTTCCCGACGGAAAGTGCCGCCATCAGGCGATGGCGAGCCACTCCTGGTGCTCTTCACGACGCCCTCGCGACCGTTGAGGCGGGGGAACGGATCCTCAATGCGCTCGGAGAAGGCACACTGTTGGAGCAGTGGAGGGCCCATAGCCTCGGGACGCTTCTCGCCGCCTACTACCCTCTTGTGCCACGGGTGGACGAAGGCTACTGGAGCACTCTCTCTGAGGGGGTGCGGCGCGTCGCCGGTAGCGTCTCAGAAGAGACGCTAGCGCGTATCAGTGTGCATAACAGAGTCCTCGTACATCTGATCGCCGAGGGGCGCCGTGACGACGCCGAGGCGGTCTCCTATTTCCGCAGCGACTACGGATCAGGCTGTCGCATCGACGTTCGCGATGGAGCCGCGCGCTTCGCTCCCGGTTACCTCCGAGACCTTTCCGCACCGGTCCCGGAGGAGCTGCTCGTATGTGCAGCAGAGGAGCTCGGCCTTACGGCCGGGATCTTCGACTATCGTGCCGTGGGGGATACCCGGCTTCGGCTCACCGGATACGCTTTCATCCCAGGCATTGACGTCTCTCGTGGCGAGCACAAGACCTGGCTCGAGCTTTGTAATCTGCGCAGTGGCGAGACCGTTTCGGTGCCTGTGGAGCCGGTGGATCTTCCAGCCATTGATCGCATGCGCGGAGGCTGGGAGCTCTCGTACGCCGGCGCCGGCTTCACGGCGACCGTCGACACGGCCGAATTCCCTGGCCTGACGGACCAGCAGAACGGCACAGCTGTTTGGGAGATCCGTCTGCGTCGCACGAGTAAGGGCATCACCCGCAGTGCTGGCTTCACTTGGCGGGACCGCACGGGTGCTGCCGGGCACCTCGACGTGCTCCCGCTCTCGGAGGATGGTTGGCGCCTCGTGCCGACCTTCTCCGCGGACGAGGGGCTGCGCCTGTCCCTCGACACCCCTCGCCACGTCGCTCGCGAGGCCCGGCTCACCGGTCGGACCCTTGAGCTCCTCGTCCGCAGCCCCGCGGACTCGCTCGCGATCAAGATCGTCGCTCGGTGCGCAGCAAGCGGCCAGACGGCGAACGCGACCCTCGTGGAACTGGACGTCGACTCCCGCACCGGGCGCTACGAGCTCGAGCTCCCGCCCGTCCCGAAGTCCGCCAAGGTCAAGGGAGAATGGAAGTGGGAGCTCGCGGTGCGATCGCCTGCCGGCGGGTCGATGGCTCTAGCCTGGGCAGGTTCAGATGCAGACCTCGAGGCGAGCGTTGCTCCGGGGCTTGCCCTCACGACGCGACTATCTGGTTTCGGGTATCTGTCCCTCGTCGAGCGTCGGTGGCGGATGCGGGTCACCGCGTGCCGCGTCACAGACGACGGGCGCTACTTCGAGATCGAGGGCGACAGCGACCAGCAGGCCTCGCAGGCGCCGCGCCTCGTGCTGTCGAACGCAAGACGCGCCATCGACGCTGCTGAGAGCAAGCTGGTGCTCTCCTCGTCGGACGGACCGAACCGCTTCTCCGCACGATTCGACCTGCGCGATGCCCAGTGGGGGCACGAGGACCTCGCCCTCGAAGCGGGGGCCTACAGCGTACGGTTCATCCCGCCCAGTGCGGACGTCACGAAGAGCCACTGGCTCCTGACCTCGCGAACGCTGGCCGACGGTCTGCCGGTCCGGCTCGACGGGCACCGGTCCGTGCTCGAGCTGTCCCGCACGGAGAAGAACGGCGCGCTGAAGGTGTTCGTGAAGCCCCGCTTCACCGAGATCGAGGCCACCAAGGTCGGTCAGCGAGCCCTCCAGGATCAGTACTTCACCGGCCCCGAAGTCGACTTGGCCCGGCCGGCTGAAGATCGCGCAGTGCTCGTCGAGTGCTACGGGGGGCGCCGCGCCACCGACACCGTGCTCGAAGTCGCCGAGCACATCGCGCGGGAACACCCGGAGGTCCCGGTCTACTGGGGTGTGGTCGACGAGTCCGTGCCGGTGCCCGCTTTCGCCCAGCCCGTGGTCATTGACTCCGAAGAGTGGTACATCCGGCTCAGCTCTTCCCGGTTGCTCGTCAACAACAACAACTTCCCGCACTACTTCCGGAAGCGGGCCGGCCAGTACTACTTGCAGACCTGGCACGGCACTCCCCTCAAGCGGCTCGTCTTCGATGTCGACCGCACAAACTTCTCACTCTCGTACTGGGCGCTCATGGCGCGGGAGGCTACGTACTGGGATCTGTTGGTCGCGCAGAACCCCTATGCCGAGGAGGTCCTTGCCAAGGCGTTCCACTACGAGGGCGAAGTCTTCGCCGAGGGGTATCCGCGCAATGACTCCCTGCTCGCGGAAGAGGCGCCGCGGATCCGAGAACAGGTGCGTGCGCAACTGGGAATCCGCGACCACCAGAAGGTCGCGCTCTACGCCCCGACATGGCGTGACAACGCGAAATCCTCGTCGCGCCAATACGCGATGGTCACTTACCTTGAATTCGACAAGGTCAAGAAGGCTCTCGGCAAGGACTGGGTGATCCTGCTCCGCGGACACCACAACGTGGCGAGCGGTCGCGCGAAGGCTGACCTCGGCGTTATCGACGTCACCGACTATCCCCAGGTCAACGACCTATATCTGGCGGCCGACGCTCTGATCGGGGACTATTCGTCAGTCATGTTCGACTTCCACGTCCAGGACAAGCCGTCGGTGTTCCTCGCCCCGGACATCGACGAGTATGCCGACAGCATCCGCGGGTTCTACTTCGACTTCAAGAACGAGGCCCCTGGACCGCTCGTCTCCACCACCGACGAGGTTGTGCAGGTGCTCCGTCACCTGCACATTCCCAATCCGAAGCATGAGGCCCAGCGCCGTGCGTTCCGCGAGAAATTTGCTCCACAGGACGACGGGCACGCGACGGACAGGCTCGTCCAGCGCCTGCCCATCCGGGAGCTGCTCGGGGTCTCCGTTGCTTACGACGGGCGCACGACCTCCGCTGACGGGGAAGGCTGAGCGGCATGCTGCCCCGCGGAAGGTACGCCTCTGTCACGTGGTCGATCCGGCCCGGCTACGGCGGGATGACCAAGGCTCTCCTCGACCGGTCGGCTGCATTCGTCCGTTGGGGGGATGTTGCGGTCGACGTCCTCACCTTTGACTGGCGGGCCTCGTACGACGGGATGCGTCAGAAGCTCGAGGAGACGGGGGCGCTCGTCCCTGGTGTGCGGGTCCTCAACTTCTGGGAAGAACTGTCGAGGGTGCCTGACGACGTCCTCCGAGATGTCGCGTCCGGCGGTGCCGGTGCCGCCACCGTGCTCCGAGACGAAGGGACCCGTGGAGCGGGGGAGAAGGAGGGCAGCTCCCCGCTGACGCACCGCGTACAACGTTCCGACGGCAAGATCGTCAAGACGTTCTATCGCCCGGATGGCAGCCTGCTTCTGGCCCAGAAGATCAGGAGCTCGGGAGACGTCGAGAAGCAGAAGGTCCGTGTATTCCTGCGTGACGGTACGGCTGTGGCAACCTACAATTCGATGTTCCCCGCCTACTATCTCTGGCTCGATCTTTGGAGAGGGCAGGACCCGGCCCATCTGATCATCGACAGCAAGTTCAGTGCGAACTGGCTCGTGGACTACGAGCGGAGCGATGTCGTCCTCGGGCATCTGGTGCATGGCTCGCACCTCGCCGACGGTGCCCCTTCGCCCTTTGGGCGGTGGCGGACCAGTCGGAAGAAAGCGCTCATTCGTGCACGTGACTTCGACACCGTGTGCCTCCTCACACATCGACAGCGCGAGGATCTCGCGCAGCGAGTCGGAGACCTGCCGAACCTGCAGGTCGTCCCGAACGGTTTCGAGGAGGCGGCCAAAAGGGCTCAGGATGTTCCCCGGGAATCGCACACGGGGGTGATGGTCGGGAGCCTCAGCTCACGGAAACGCGTCGACCACGCGCTCAGGGCGCTCGCCGAGCTCGGTGAGCGAAATGCTGGGCGGGTTGCCCTCAGGATCTTCGGCGATGGGCCGGAGGAAGAGCGTTTGCGCGAGCTGGCGACCTCGCTTGGGATAGAAAGGGACGTGGCCTTCCGTGGGTTCACGGACGATGCGGACGCAGAATTCTCCCGAGCGTCGTTCTCCCTGCTGACCAGTTCCTCCGAAGGGCTTCCTTTCGCCCTCCTCGAGTCGATGTCTGCGGGCTGCATCCCAATCGCCTACGACATCCCGTACGGGCCGGCGGACATGATCCTGGACCGCGTCAACGGATACCTCGTCCCGGCGGGTGACACCGAAGGAGTTGCGCACGCGATCCGTGAGTTCCTCTCCCTCTCCGAGGACTCTCAGGAAGCGATGCGCTCCGCCGCCCGCGCCCGCGTCGAACGGTTCGGCCACCCGGCGGTCGTGGCGCAGTGGGCCGAGGTCTTCGCAGAAGCTCGAGCGCGAAAGCGTGACGCATCTGCCGTGCGGCGGCTCGTCATCCGGTCGGCGGGGGTGTTCTACAGCTCCAGCGGTCAGGTCATCCTGAGTTGTGATGTCGATTCGTCAGATGCCCTAATCGCTGCTGTCGAATCCGGAGACGCCTGCTTCGCCCTGTATGAAAGGGGCCAGGACCTGCACTTCCGTCGGCGTATCGATGAGTGCTGGCCTCGCGGTGATGCGCTGGTCCTCGCGAAGGATATCGGCGATGGCATGCGCGCTGGCCGGCCCGGGACGCTCGACGCCTTCCTCGAGGTGGGGTCTGGTTCCGGGCTCCGACGCCAGCGCATCCCTTTCGAGAAGAACGATTCCGGTGGCGCGCCGTACGGCACCATCCACGGTAACCTCAGCTTTCATTCGACAGCTTGAGATCGAATCGGGAAGGACCAGGGCGCAGAGGCGCTTGCGAAGCGCCAGTAGGGGCGCCAAATGAATTGTGTGCCGCATGAATATTTGCTCGAGGACTTATGGATACTAATAGTAGTGCAGTCATGAGCGCATTTCCGAGTTCCGTGTTCTATCTTGGCGATAGTCACGTCCGATATTTTAAGAAAGCTGCTCGTTTTGGCTTGCTTGCCCCGCACAGCGTGACTGGTGTCGAGGTGGGAGGCGCTACTGCTGTAGGTATGCGCAACCCAAATGCAAGAACAAACGCGATCGGAAAATTTAGGGCGCGGGTGTCTGACCAGCCGCGCGAGTCCGTGGTGGTGATGCATCTAGGAGAGGTGGATTGCGGGTTCGTCATTTGGTATCGTGCGGAGAAGTACAGTGAGCCGATCGATGTGCAGATGGCGAGTTCTCTCGACGCGTATTTTGAATTCGTTGACGAATTGTTGGACCTCGGGTTTGGGAAGATTATTATCACCGGCGCAACATTGCCGACCATCACGGACGAAGAACAGTCCGGCGACGTGGTCATCAGGCGGAGCGCGGTCAGCGTTACGCAACTTGAGCGGACGAACCTCACGCTCCGGTACAACGAACAGCTGAATACGCGGGCTACGGAGCGTGGTCTCCCTTACGTAGACATCTCTGCGGACGTTATCGATCCCGCGACCGGCGTTGTTCAATCACGGATGCGCAACGGGAACCCTGAGGATCATCACATGGATGGGCGTCTGGCGGCGGCCCATTGGGCGCGCCGACTGCAAGGGCCGATTGCCCAGTTCAATCCTCCCCCTTCGCCAAAGGTTGAATGGACGTGCGTGCGGGAAACCTACTTGAAGGGCTATCCGGGACACTCTCGAAACATGCCGTCAGACATGCTCCAGAAGGTGCGCATTGGCGACGTGCTGACGGGATCCTTGATTGATTTAGGGGAGGAATACGCCGTGATTGCGGACGCGCGATCCGGTGACTCGGAATTTGGGTTTATCGCACTCGCGCATGTTGATCATTTTAGGGCTGAGTGGTAGTCTTCGTGACTTGGATGATTTGGACTGTTCTGGCCCGAGCGCGGGATCTCGGAGTCCACCTGGGAGAGAGGCCATTCAGCTCTGCGCTGGTAGCTCTTCGTGACCGCAAGATTGTGTGCCACAAGGGCTGGTCCGGTCGAGCTTGCGAATGCGCCCCGTTGCGCCTCTAGGGGGCGTTGGCCGAGCGAGAATTTTCCCACGTCACGGAGACGCATCTCGTCGAGGTGGTTGTTCCTGCGGAGCGCGTAGGACGTGCGCGTTGCCGCGAAACAGGGGGCGAATAAGCGTGCCCGGCGTGCGAACGGAACTGCTGCGGGAGGGCCCTACCTGAGGACAGCGGTGGGTGACGCTTTCTGTGTGCTCAGCGTACGAGATTGACCAGGTCACGCCTCGCGGGTGGATGGCGCGACCTGGCAATCGATCTGTAGAGGCCGGCTTCCTCGCAGGCAGAGTCAGGACTTTATGATGTTCTCGATCTTGGAGAGCTTCGAACGGGCATCCTTCACCTCGCCAGTCATGCGGTCGAGCCGCGCCTTCTGTGAGATGACCTTCTTCTGCACGATCTCCATGCCCTTCTCAAGGCGCCGGATCACCTCGGGGCCATCCGTGAGCTGCGTGATCGGAGTCAATGAGTGTTCCTCCTTGTTCGCGATCAGCGCGTCATACGGAACGTTCTCCCCGGGCGACTTACGATAGAGGTGCTGGATGTCGTTCTCATCGAGGAAATTGACAAAACGATCGTAATTCTCTCCGTGGATCCTCTCCGGGGTGTGGAAGTCGAACTGTTCGCACAGGTCGCGGACGTCGATCTCGGGGTCCACCTTCTTGGCTTCCAGGTGCGGAAGTCCATGGATCTCGGCGAGTTCTTTCAGGCGGGATCCGTATGCCAGCGTGAGGCTCGGCACCCCTGCGTATGTGGGAATAACGTTCCCGTGAATCCTTGTGCCGATCGAGAATCGGATATTCTTCATGTACTCGACCCAGGATATGAAGTCGAAGAAGAATCGGATCCTCCCCGAGGCGTAGGCCTTGTCGGTCAACAATTTTGGAAAATTGTCGACGACTTCGCGTATGGTGTTTGCCGTCGGGTCAACCATGCCGTAGTAGTACTTGGAAAATTCTCCCATGTCCTGCGGGACGTAGGTTGCGTCACTGTGCTCGTCGGCGAGCTTCGTGAGGAACGCCAGGGCGGGGGCTGGCGCCTTGGGTGTCATGTTGTAGGCGATCGGTCCCTCTGTGGGGTCCGCGAGGTCGCGAATATTCAGGTCTCGTCCCAGGTCGTAGAGGGTGGGGTCGCCTATCACGTGGAAGTCGGAGCCCTCTTTGAATCCCAGGGAGCGCAGGTAGCGACCGGTGATCGCGCCACGTAGGCCGACGCTGGACGAGCGCTCGAGAACGGCCTTGAGGAATTCCTTGACGGTGTTGTCGAACGAGAAGGGCTGTTCGAATTTCTCCTCGATGCTGAACGCCCCGCCGATACCGACCACCACGACCGGGATGGTCAGTTTTTTTATAAATCGCGTCATTCGACGCATTTCGGCCGCAAAGTGCCCCCCGAAGTCGTTCGCCATTGGCAAGATGTACATTGAGTACTTTTCGTTGACCTCTTCGGGGCTCGGGAGACGCGCGCCATACCAATCGGACTGGACCGTGCGGGACTCGAGAGTGAGGTTTCGGAATATCCCGAAGGGGAATGCGACATTTCCGGTGTTATTGTGGAAAGCGTTGAGCTCCCAGGCCTCCCATGGAGTGACAACGTCATGCGGGGCGGGTGTGGAACGAACCAAGACTGGCTTCAAAGTGTGCTCTCTCTCGCGGGGGTCGCGGCGTAACCTACCACAGGGTGCTTCTCTGACGCCTGGCATGGTCGATGCATGAAGTGCCCGCGCGATTACCGTCGTGTGCTCGATCGAAGGTCGTGCTTTCGCGCGATGGCTGTTGCAGGTATTCATGCCTCGACCACGATGGGTAGCGCTGTTGTTGATTCTTATCACCGCTCCGCACATGAGGCCTCGAAGATGGCCGGGGGCCGGGAGGTACCTGGCATCTCAAGGTCGGTAAGGTTCTTACCCCGATGGTTGATTGGGCTGGTGTGCGGGATAGCCGTAGAAGCGCTTGTAGGTCGGGGCGGACTGGTCCTTCTCGCTATGGGCGGCGAACAGGGTGGCGTCGAGGTCGATGACCAGCGCGGTCTTCGCGCTGGCGCACGGAGCCTGGCTGCGAGGATCGGCGAGGGGCCATGCTTGTTCACGCGTGGCCTGGCGGGACCGGCAGATCGCTTCGAGGCTAGTGGTGATCGCGCTGGCGTGTTGGGGATGGCGGTCCACGTCAGCGCGCGGAGCGGCTCTATTGTGATTTCTCAAGCATCAGCGTGGTCACGGTCCCCGGTGTGGCCGCGAGCTTGAGCGGTCTGCTGCCGGTGAGTGTTGCCTCGCGCTCGCCATTGTCTATGTCTGCAGTTCGTGCCAGTGTGGTGCGCTGGTCCGAGAGGGCACGGCCGCGTAGCAGAGATCCTTCAACCACCTTCCATGAGTCTGGTGCATCCTCGACGCTCTCTGCGGGGCTTCCGATCTCTACCGGCACAGGCTCTGCTTCGGCGGGGTCTCGCAGATCCACGATGACTAGCGCCAGCGATCCGTCGTCGCCCAGCACGCCGTGCACCATCACCGAACCATCGCCGGAGACGGTGGGCGTGAGCACCTGCCCGTTCGGCAGCTGGCTGAGCATCATCAGGGCCAGGTAGCTGCCCTGGCCCTGCACGATCTGACCGGGTGAGTCGTACTCGCCGGTTGCGCACAGCGGGCTCATGGGAGCTCCTCCCTCGCACGACTGCAGCGTCGAGTGGAAGGCGGTGCGCTCCACGCCGAGCTCAGCGAGGGTCATCGCGTAGTCCACGGTCCACAGCGCCTGGGCGTGGGTGCCGGAGACGTCGTTCGTGCCGGGGCAGGAGGTCGGCCCGGTCTCCTCCACCCACAGGGGCAGGTCGTGCTCCTCGGCGGTCTCAGCACCCATGCCCACGATGTGGCGGGCCTGCTCGCGCAGCGCGGGGGAGGTGAGGTCGTCGATCGAGGGATTCGCGGTCGAGGCGTCCGGGCCATCGCAGTCCCACAGCGGGTACCAGTGCATCGTCAGGGCGCGCTGATCGGGGATGCCCGATTCCGCGAACGCCCGCCACCATGTGGCGTCGTAGGCGCCGGGGCCCGCCACCGGGATGCCCGGTGCGGTCTCCTGCAGCGCTTCGGAATACTCCCGCAGGGCGGCCTGATAGGGCTCCGGACCCCAGGAGTCATCGCGCACCGCCAGCTGCGGCTGGTTCTCGTGGAAGAAGCCGTTGGGCTCGTTGCCGATCGTGACGGCGAGCAGCCGGTCGCCGAAGGCGTCCTGCGCATGCGCGGCCATGTCCGCGGCGCGGGCGGCGTCGTCATGGCCGAGGTCCAGCACCAGCGTGACCTCGGCGTCGACGTCCTCCGCGACGTTCGCGACGCGTTCGAGGTCCTCCGGGGTGACGGTCGCCTGCGCCCAGTCGGGGGCGGGCTCGTCCGTCGAGGTCCACCACATGCGGCGGTCCACGCCGTTGCCGCCGAAGCGCAGCACCGGGCGATCCAGCTCCTGGAGGGTGAGGGTCAGGTTCGACTTCTCCGAATCCCACATCGGGTTGGCCAGTTCGGTGGCGTCGAAGCTCAGCCCTACCGTGCCGCCCGTCCGGACTGCGCCCGGTTCGAGGCTGAGCGAGACGGTGACCGGGTCGCCGACGGTCTCCTCGAGCGGGGTGAGCTCGAAGGGGCCCGGGTTCGGGTCGTAGCCGGGAAGGTCCGTGGACTCCCACGGCGGGGGAGCGGTCTCCTGCGGGGTGCTGGGAGAAGGGCCAGCCGACGGCGAGGTGTTCCGCCCGAGCGGGCCGAGGAAGAGCGCACCGGTGACCACCACCAGCACCGTCACGAGGGCAGCGGCGCCGAGCAGCAGCCAGCGGCGTCGTGTCACGTCATCTCCATTCGTCCGGTCACGAGGACGCAGTGCACCGCAGTTCAGATCATGATGTGCGCGTCGTTCCGCCCGTACCAGGCGACGTCCGCCGTGGCGAGCAGTTCGCGGTCGCTGGCCGACCAGGCGTGCCCGCCGGTCTCCCCCCGCCTCATCTGGGTGAAGTTGAACCGGTCCGCGGAGTAGATCCGTCCGTCGGCCTGCACCACGGCCTCGAGGAACGCGGTGTCCTCTCCGCGGTTGCGGTCCTCGAAGGGATGCGTACGGAACACGTCACGGCCCGCCGTGATGGTCGGTCCCATCACGCGATCGGCGTAGCGGTGCTCCATCCATGGGAACCGCAGCAGCGTGGCGTCGGTATCGGCCAGATGCATGTAGTGGGCGTGCTTGCCCACCACCTCCGCGCCGGAGAACTCGCGGGCGCGCAGCAGATCGTGCAGGTAGAACTCGCCGTAGAGGTCGTCGTCGTCCATCTTCGCGCACACAGCCCCGTCGGCCCGCTCCACCGCGGCGTTCAGGCACGCGCCGAGGCTCCACGAACTCGGCGCCTCGAGCACCACGACGTTCTCGACTCCCAGTTCCCGGGCCCGTTCCGCCGTGTGGGTGGAGGACTCGAAGCCGTGGGTGACGAGCAGCAGCTGCCGCTCGACGCCGGCCTGGCGCGCCACCTGGTCCACGAGGTGATCGAGCTGTTCGGGCCTGTTGGTGGCGGCGAGCACGCTCACCGCCGGCAGCCCGGCCCCGCCGCTCAGGCCGGTGCTGCCCGCCTTACCGCCGAGGCCCACCGCATCGAGCACCTGCCGGGCGCGGTGCGTGTAGGTGTGCTCGTGCCAGATCCGACGCTGCGCAAGATGCACCGTGCGGTCCCGCAGCTCACGAGAGCGCACCAGCGCGCGCACCACCTGCGCGGCCTCCTCCCGCTCCGTGACCTCCGGCACCTCCCCCTCATCGAAGAACTCCCCGATCGCGGGGGAGGGGGCCGAGACCACCGGGGTGCCCGAGGCAGTGATCTCGAAGATCCTCCGCGCGCACATCGACGGGCTCGTCACCACCGAGTTCA
>CAZHSL010000020.1:0-17723 GCA_964535185.1 uncultured Corynebacterium sp. | reverse complement strand
GGGTGATCGCCCGCTCGCCGCTGATGGTGGGCGGGGACCTGCCGACCTCGGATCCCACCACGATCGCGCTGCTGCAGAACGCCGACGTGCTCGCGGTGCACGCCGATTCGCACGGCAACCGGGAGGTCTTCCGCGAGGATCCGCTGATCCTGTGGACGGCCGGCGGTCCGGACGGCGAACGCTACATCGCCGCGTTCAACGTGGGCGAGGACGAGCTCGCGGTGTCCCTGGACAGCCAGGACGTGGGACTGCCCGCCGCGCCGGGCGGCGAGGTCACCGAACTGTGGAGCGGCCGGCCGGTCCCGACCCGTGAGATCCGCGAGCAGTCCGACGCGGCGCGCGGCGTGGCCCCGGGCTCGACCGCGCTCGATGTGGTGATCCCGCGCCACGGGGCGGTGCTGCTGCGCTGGGTGCTGCGGAGCTGAGGCGAGTGCAGCGCGGCGGAGGAGCGACCGCCGCTCACCTGTGACTCGCGCTCAGCTCCAGGGCGCGGTGTACGTGGTGATCGAGCGGGGAGCGAGCAGCGCCGTGCCGCGTACCGTCCCGTCGGCCGTGCGCTCGAGCTGGACCGTCTCGCCCTTCGCGAGCGCTTCGCCCTCGGCGGTCCGGTACGGGGTGAGCTTCAGCTTCCTGGCCCGGTGCGGCACGGACAGCTCGACGGCCTCCTCCTGGGCCGACTCGTTGATCGCCACGATCACCAGCTTCCCGGTCTCCTCGTCCACGTACGCGGAGGTGAAGACCTCGATCCGGGTGGCCGGCGTCCATGCGAGCGCCTGCTCCTGCGCCATCCCCTCCGGGACGAGGAGGTCGAGGATGTTGGGATCCTCGCCGCCGTCGGAGCCGCCGCCGAAGTTCCAGTCCGACGCCTCGCGCCGCACCTCCCGCACCCGCAGCGAATCGGACTCCATCGAGCCGTCGGAGCCCATCACGAGCACCTGGAACGCCCACCCCGGCTGCATGTCGCCGAGGAAGGATCGCGGCACGCGCAGCGTGAGCGTGTCCCCGTCGACGCGCTGCCTGTCCTTGAGCGGGACGAAGAGCGCCTCGCGCATGTCGCCGGGGACCTTCTCCTCGACGTCCCTCTCGACGACGTCGGTGCGGCCGGTGGCGAAGATCGCGCGGTCCCAGGCGAAGCCGTCGGCGACCTGCGCACGGCGGCCCGGCAGGAGATCGGTGAATCCACCGTCGGCGCGGGTGTCGACGTAGATGTCGATGTTCTGCAGGTCGTAGCCGACGGGAGAGCCGTCCCACGGGTCCTCGAAAGGTGCGCCCAACCGGATCGCGAACAGGACATCGTCGCCGTCATCGGTCGCTTCCACGGAGAGTAGGTCGAAGCTGCCCGGGGTGAACACGGCGTTGCCGGGATAGGTGTACGTGCCGGGGCCGTGGTCGTCTCCCGCGGGATCCTCCATGCGGAACAGCCGCTCGCCCGGCGCGGTGCCGGTCGCGATGTCCGGCTCGACGAAGGGTATCCGCGCCATGACGCCCTCGGTCCGCTCGACGGCCTCGAGCTCGGCACCGATGCGGCGGGCTCCCGGTCGCAGGAAGAGACTGTAGTTGCCCAGCGCCCACAGCCGTTGGGTCTGCTGGATGCTCTCCTCGTCGCCCGGGCCAACGTAGTCGGTGTAGAGCAGGCCGTCGTGGTAGTCGTAACGGCTGACGGCGATCCAGTACTGCCAGGCGGCAGCGTTCGCGATCGTGAGATCGGAATGCACGGTCCGGGCGAGCACCAGGGCGGAGTCCATGCCGGCGTCGCGCCCGCCGACCATCTCGCACCACTCGGTCATGGTCAGCGGGATACCGGGATGCTCCTGCATGCGCTGGGCGGCGAGAGCACGCTGGTCGTCCGTCGACCAGTACGAGTGGGTGGCGAACTCGCCGAGGCCGTCCCTGATCCCCTCGTCCGCGAGCAGGGTCTCTGCGTAGTCCTGCCCGGAGTAGACGGACTTGTACTCGCCGGCCTCGGGCGCTGAGACGACTGTCTCGAGATCGCTGGCGGCGAAGGCCTCGATCGCGAGGGCGGTCAGGTCGCGGACCTGCTCCGGTTCGTAGTGGCAGCCTTCCTGACCGGGCGCATCCCACGTCCACTGCGGTTCGTTGATCGGGCTGATGAAGCGGAAGTCGATGCCCTCCTCGTCGCGGAAGTGCCGGACCACGTCGAGCAGGTACTGCACGAACTCCTCGTGGTGTTCCACAGGGAGGTTCGAGGTGCCGGTGTCGCCGTAGGTATGGCCGTTCGCGGTGAGGCGTCGAGGCGGCGAATTCACGAAGGCGACGAAGTCCTCGACGCCGTGGTCCTTCGCCGCCTGGAGGAACCAGCGCGCGGCGGCGTCGCGGTCCCAGTCGTACCGGCCCGGCCCGGTCTCGAAGGTCTCGGCGGTGCGCCAGGGATCGGTGATCGTGTCGTCGAGGCCGCCGCCGAGGTTGTAGCGGTACTGGGAGAGCCCGATTCCCTGGCCGCGGGAGAACAGCAGCCGGGCGACCTCGGCGCGCCGAGGGCCGGACCAGGCGCCGAGGTTCTGGGCCCACCAGGCACCCGAGGCGCCGAAGCCCTCGATGCGCTGATGCCGGGTGGCGGGGTCGACGTGGAGCCGGTACGCGGGTGCCGCTGCGGGAGCGCCGCCCCGAGCGGGCGCTGCGGAGCCACCGGCGGCCGCCCCGGCCGCATCCGCGCGCGTGCCGGTCACCGCGCCCCCTCCGACCGCGATCCCCGCGGCCACGGAGGCGTCGAGCAGCGCGCGCCTGCTGAGGCGGGGAACCGGTCGGAGTCGGGCGGCGGCCGTCGGATCGGACTGGGAGTATGGGGACATCGGATCCTCGTCTCGGGGCGGGTCATCATCGAACCTGCTTTTGCCGACCCTTAGCGTAAGGGCAACGAAGCAAGGCGTCCAGGCCTCGCAGCCCATCCGCAGCACCCCCTTCCCCCGGCGCCCCGACTCGACTACCGTCGGAGCACGCCTCTTGTCACAAGGGGTGAAAGAAGGGTGGCGTCCGGCCACCCGCCGCCGACACCGCACGTCGGCCGGAACCGACGACTCGACGAGGAGTCCCATGCCCTCCCCTCTCCCCCGCCGCCGCACCGTCCTGGCCGCCGCTCTGGCCGGCCCGCCGCTGGCAGCGCTCACCGCCACCGCCGCGCACGCCGACGGCCCCGATCCGGAACCCGCCTTCACCCCGGGCGAGCCCTGGCGGGACACCTCCGGTGAGGTCATCCAGGCGCACGGCGGCCAGGTGCTGGTCAGCGAGGACGCCGATGGGCCTCTCTACCACTGGTACGGGGAGGACCGCAGCAACGGTTACGGCTCAAGCCCGGGCGTGCACGTCTACTCCTCCCGCGACCTGTACTCCTGGACCGACGAGGGGCTCGCGCTGCGCGCTCTGGGCACCGCCGAGGAGCTCGAGACCGATCCGTACTTCACCGCGCTCTACGGTGAGTACACCGAGGAGCAGAAGGCGGCGGTGGTGCGCGACCTGCTCACCACCGCCCCTCCCGGGAGCAGCGCCCCGGCGGCGATCCTCGAGCGCCCGAAGGTGCTGCACAACGCCGCGAAGGGCACCTGGGTGATGTGGGTGCACGCCGACGGCCCCTCGGAGACCTCCGATGCCCAGTACGCGAAGGCCAGGGCAGGCGTCGCGGTCTCCGATTCGCCCACCGGCCCCTTCCGCTGGATCGACAGCTACCGCCTCCATCACGCGCCCGAGGGCGAGCCGAACTGGCAGCCGGACAACCCCGGCATGGCCCGGGACATGAACCTCTTCCTCGACGACGACGGCACCGCGTACATCATCTACTCGAGCGAGGAGAACTACTCGCTGTTCATCTCGAAGCTCGACGAGGACTTCACCGACCTCGCCACCCCGGCCGACAGCGCGGTCCCGGGCGTCGACTTCGTCCGCCCCTACATCGGTGCGCACCGGGAGGCGCCGGCGCTGTTCAAACGGGCCGACACCTACTACCTCATCACCTCGGGCGCGACCGGTTGGGACCCGAATCCGGCGCAGTATGCGACCGCCACCGAGATCCTCGGCGAGTGGACCGATCACGGCAACCCCGTCAGCGGCGACGGAGCGGAGACCACCCACGGCTCGCAGAGCACGTGCGTGATCCCGGTGGATCCGGAGCAGGGCACGTACATCTACATGGGTGACCGCTGGACTCCGTCGGATCTGGCGAACGCCCCCTACGTCTGGCTGCCGCTCCGCTTCGGCGAGGGCACCGAGATGTCGCTTCCCTGGGAGGACTCCTGGCGCTGGGAGGAGCAGCCGTACCAGCCGGTGTACACGGTCGACGTCCGCCTGCCCGACGCGGTCGGGCTGGGCGAGACTCACCGGCTGCCGCGCAACGGCACGCTCCACCTCGAGGACGGGAGCGCTTCCACCCGGAAGATCAGCTGGGACGGGCAGCTCGACCGGCCCGGGCTCGTCGAGATCACCGGCACCCTCTCGGGGAGCGAGGAGCTGACCGTGACCCGCCGGGTGCTCGTCGCTCCCCGCCACATGGTGCACGTGGTCAACGCCGGAGGCGTGGAGACGAGCGACTACCTCGCCCTGCGGGAGCACGCCCGCGGCCCGAAGCTGCGCAACTCGGTCGCCGATCAGCCCTTCGGGCCCGATCCGCGCACCGGAGCGGTCTGGGGTTACCAGGGCCGCTCGAAGCCCGCCGGGAGCGAGACCGATTCGATGGATCGTTCGCTGCGCTACGCGACGGACCACGACGATCTCGTGTACCGGTTCGCGAACCTCGCACGGGGCAGCTACACCGTGCACGTGGGCTACTACGATCCGTGGCCGTGGGCGGACCGCGCCGCGGAGGTCAGCGTGAACGGCACGGTGGTCGAGGCCGAGCAGCTGTTCACCGGGACGCCCGAGGCGGCCGCGTACGAGGGGATCGCCGTCGGCGAGGACGGCGAGATCGTGCTCTCCCTGCATCCCACCCGCTCCCCGGACATCCAGGTCAGCTGGATCGTGGTGGTGAAGGAGTGATCCCGCGCCGGTGAGGCGGCGGGCTCAGCGGCGCCGCGCCGCGAGCCCCCCGTGCGGGACCGCCCAGCCCGTGCGCGGACCGTCCCCGTCGGCCGGTGTCGAGGAGGACAGCGAGCTCGACGGGCTGGGCAGCCCCACCCTCTCGAGGAACGCCTCGAGGGCGAGGACGGCCATGCCGAGGCTCACGCCTTCGCCGTCCGACTCCGTGAACTCGATGCTCACCGTGCCGGACGGGCCCGGCAGGCACTCCTGCGCGATCCGTTCGCGCACCCGGTCGTGCAGCTCGGTGCCGGCGTAGTTCGTGATCCAGCCGAGTACGGAGACGTGCTCGGGGTTGAGGAGGTTGACGAGGTTGCCGATCCCCGCCGCGAGGTAGTCACCGGTGCGTAGCAGGGACTCCTGCGCCGCGGCATCGCCGGCGGCCTCGGCCCTCATCAGCCGTTCGATGAAGTCCCGGTGATGGGACACGGCCAGCAGCTCGTGCTCCGGTGCGATCTCGGCGAGCGTGGCCCGGATGCCCTCGACGCCGACGTACGCCTCCACACAGCCGGTGCGACCGCAGGGGCATGCGCGGCCGTTCCAGATCAGGGTGGTGTGCCCCCACTCGCCCGCGGAGTTCCCGCGGCCGCGCAGCAGCTGCCCGTCCACGATGATCCCGGCGCCGACGCCGGTGCCGAGGTTGACGGAGACGAACTGGCGGAAGCGTCGCCCGGCGCCGAACCACAGCTCACCGGTGGCCAGCGCCATCAGCGGGTTGTCGATCCGGATCGGCACCGGCACCGCCTGCTCGAGAGTCTCCCTCAGCGGCACGTCGCGCCAGTTCCAGTTCGGCGCGAAGACGTCGACCCCGCGCACCGGGTCGACCTGGCCCGGCAGGGAGATCCCGGCTCCGAGCACCTCCCCCTCGACCCCGGGGTGGCGCTGCAGCAGCGCCTCGGTGCATCCGCGGATGTGATCGGCGATCGTCGCGATACTCTGCGTGCCCGGGGCCAGCTCGACCCGCTGCTGGTCGAGCCGGGCCAGTGAGATGTCGAAGAGATCCACGCGGACGTAGGTCTCGGCGACGTCGACGGCGAGCAGCGCGCCCCGTCCCGGGTTCGCCTGGAAGGTCGCGGTGGGGCGCCCGCCGTGCGAGGAGACCTGGCCGGCCTCACGCAGCACGCCCTCCTCGACCAGCTCTCCGACCAGGGTGGTCACCGTGGCCGGACTCAGCCCGGTCTCCGCGCTGACCTGCGCGCGGGTCACGGTGTGGCGGGCGTAGACCGTTCGCAGCACCATGAAGCGGCTCTCGTTGCGGATGTCCTTCGACGATTTCGCCGCCACTGATGCCTCCTGTCCGTCTCCACTCCTGCCTGGGCGCCGTCGCGCCGTGCGACGGCGTCCCTGTCCGTCCAGGACTCCTCACCGGTCCGTCGGCGCACGCCTCACCTCCCTGAAGATACCGCCTCGCGCCTCGAGCGCCTCGACGAACAGCAGCACCTCCTGCCCGCCCCGCTCCCGCCAGGGCGCGGGGATCCAGGAGCGGCGGGGGTCCCCGCCGGCCGTCGCCGGTGCGCCGAGCACGTGACGGGAGACGCGCCGGCCACCGGCGATGACGGTGACCTGGACGTCGGCGCCGTCGAGCTCGAGCAGCTCCCCTCCACTCGCCGGCGCCATGCGCTCCGACTCGGGAGGAAGGCGGATCAGCACAGGCGCTCCGGCGCCGACGTGCAGACCTGTCGATGATCCCTCGGCCGGGTCGGCGGACGCGGTCTCAGCGGACCCGGTCCTGGCCGGGCGCATCGACGGGCCGGGGAGCGGGCGCCAGTCCCCCGCATCCGCCGTCTGCGCGTGCTCGGTGAGGAGCTCGGCGAGCTCGGCCTCCCGCACGGTGCGCACGTCCAGGAGCCGTGGCGCGCCGGCGTGCAGCACCTCGACCCGGTCGAGCAGCCCGCCGGGCACGTGGGGGGCGCGGACTGTCACCTCGACCTCGCCTGCGCCCCTGCTGCCGCCCTCGGCGGGCTCGAGCACGATGACGGGTGCGCCGGGCATCACCAGCTGCTCCGGGCCGCTGTCCACGGCGACGTGCACGGGGTGGCCGAGTCCGCGCAGGCGGAGCACCGCGACCCCGTCGCCGCCGGGCACCGGAAGCGAGCGGACGTAGGTCGTCGCTGCCCCGGCGTTGACGCTCGACCAGCCGCCGAGGTCCCGCAGCGGCGGCACCGCCACCTCGCCGCCGGAGCGGCGGTCGGGCAGGGCCCGCACCTCCCACAGGTCGGTGGCATCGTGGATCTCGCGCACCTCGAGCACGCGGCCCACGCCGCGGCCCGCACCGAGCGCGAGCGACGGCAGGCGCGCATCGTCGAAGTTCGCCCGCCCCCAGACCTCGGCGGTGGCGCGCACGCGGTGCGGCCAGCCGGGCCCGAGCGGGAGGGAGAGCGGAGCGCCGTGGGCGACTCGCACGCCGTGATCGACGCCGTCGACCTCGAGGCGCACGAGATCCCCCGCACCGAGCAGGAGCAGCTCGATCGCCTCGGCGGAGAGCTCGAGCTCCGCGCACAGGCGTCCGTCGGGCAGTCCGAGCGCCTCGGCGCCGGCCGCGTCCTGCGCCGATGTCTCCTGCGCTGCGCTCTCCGGCTCCGTGCGCACTGCGGTCCCCGCACGTGCCAGCAGATCGCCGACGGCGGCCACGCGGCCCTGCGCACGCCGGAACACGGGCTCCTGATCGGCGCGGCTCGCGCCGCGCTCCCGCAGCACGACCTGCACCGCTGGTCCCGCCCCGGTCGAGCGCGCCGTGCCCGGCCCGTGCACCCGGAGGTGCTCACGGCCCCCATCCGCAGTGGGCAGGACGAGTTCGACCCGCGCCGACCGCCCGCCCTCGAATACGAGGGTGAGCAGGTCGCCGTCCTCCCCGTCGCGTTCGACCGCGACGAGCTCGGCGGTCGCCACGGCGAGGGTCCCCTCGCTCCCCCATGCGCGAAGCGGCACGTCCAGCGCCCAGAAGGGGCAGGTGCCCGGATCGAGCACGCCCGCCACCTGGGCGCGGTCCGGGTCGGTCCCGGCGAGGGTCGCGGAGCGCAGCGTCACGCGCCGTGCGAGCCCGTCCGTCTCGGCGGGGCCGACGACATGCCCGCCCCCTTCGAGCGCGAGCGCACCGCCGACGGCGATCCCGTCGACGGGCACCGCGGACAGCGGCACCGGTGACGCGGTGGCCAGGCGCTCCCCCCAGGCCTCGAGCGTCGCGGCCAGCGCGATCGCCTCGTCGTACTCGGGGCGGCGCCGCCCGTCGGGGCTGATGTACCCGTCGAAGTCGTAGTCGTGGGTCATCAGGTTCCCCGGATCCCCCCAGTTGCCCGCCGAGGGCAGCACGAGGTGGTCGAAGCCGGAGGTCTGCAGATACGGGGCCACCAGCCGGGCACCGGCGAGGATCTCCCGCCGCAGGGTGCGGTGCAGCCGGTTCGTCTCGGTGACCATGAGCGGGAGGTCCCGCTGCGCGACCACGCCGGCGTAGCGCCGGGTCTCCTCGTCGAAGGTCGTCGAGGCGTCGTCGGGGTAGAGGTTCACCGTCGGCACCACGCCGTCCACGTCACCGGACGCGCCTGCGAGATCCCCCTGGCCCGCGCAGGCGATCAGCGGCACCTCGATGCCGTGCTCGCGCACACGCGCGGCCAGGTGCGCCATGTACTGCTCAGGGTCCGGGCAGTCGAAGAAGTCCAGCTCGTTCTCGAGCTGCACGAGCGCGACCGCGCCGCCACGGGTCACCTGGGCATCCGCCAGGACAGGCATCACCGCGGCGAACCAGCGGTCGACGGCGGCGAGGTAGTCGGGGTCGGTGGTGCGCAGGGCGGCGGGGGCGCCGTCGGCGTCGCCGTGCAGCCACCAGGGCAGCCCGCCGCCGTCGGTCTCCGAGCAGATGTATGGGCCCGGCCGCGCCATCACCAGCAGGCCCCGCGCGGCCGCGAGGTCCAAGAAGTGCCGCAGGTCCCGCTCCGGGGAGCTGAGATCGATCCGCCCGGGCTCCTCCTCGTGGAAGCCCCAGTGCACGTAGAGGTCCACCATCCGGTATCCCGACTCCCGCACCAGCTGCAGGCGGTGATCCCACTGCTCCCGCGGGATGCGGAAGGGGAAGACGGAGGAGCACAGCAGCACCGAGGGGGTGCCGTCGACGGTGAGCGTGCCCGAGGAGAGGCCGAGGGCGCCCAGGGTCGCAGCGGACGTCATCACTTCACCCCCGCGCTGCCGGCCGACAGGTTCATCTCGTACATGTACTTCTGGCCGAAGTAGTAGATGACGATCATCGGCAGCGAGAGGAAGATCGAGCCGACCATGATGAGGTTCCACGGTGGTGTCTGCAGCTCCTGGCTGGTCGAGGTGAGGTACTGGACCCCGAGGGCGAGAGGCATCTTGTCCTCCGAGTTGATGTAGATGAGCGGGCCCATGAAGTCGCCCCACATCGCGGTCAGCGTGAAGATAGCGATGGCGATGAGGATCGGAGTCATCATCGGCAGGATGAGGCGGGCGTAGATCCCGAAGTGGCCCAGACCGTCGATCTGCGCGGCCTCGTCCATCTCGTACGGGATGCGGGTGACGAACTGCCGCACCAGGAAGATGTTGAAGGCGTTCGAGAAGAACTGCGGCACGATGAGCGGCAGGAACGTGTCCACCCATCCCAGTTCGCTGAAGATCCAGAACTGCGGGATCATCGTGATCTGCGCGGGGATCATCATCGTCGCGATCACGATGAAGAACAGCACCTTCTTCCCCGGCGCGCGCAGCCGCGCGAACGCGTAGCCGACCAGGGAGCTCGAGAGCACCTGGCCCAGCGCAGAGGTGAGCGAGATGATCACCGAGTTCAGCAGGAACGACCCCACCGGCAGGCTGGTCTGGAAGATCTTCACGAAGTTCGAGAACTGCCAGTCGCGCGGGAAGATCGTCAGCTGACCGCTCGAGACGGAGGTGTCCGAGGCGAGCGCGATGGAGATGACGAACACCAGCGGGACCATGAAGATCGCCGACAGGATCACCAGCATGCCGTAGGTGAACGGACCGCTGCGGAAGGCGCTGAGGGTGCGCGGCCGCGCGGGCCGGGTGGCGCCGCGACCGGTTGTCGCCGGGGTGGGGGCAGGGGCGATGGTGCTCATGAGCGGACCTCCGATTCGTAGAACACCCAGCGTCCCGAGGTCGCGAAGGCGAGGGCCGTGAAGGCCATGATCACGAGGAAGAGGATCCAGGCGATCGCCGAGCCGTAGCCCATGTGGTAGAAGCGGAACGCCTCGTCGAAGAGCATCGGCACCGCCATCTGGCTGGCGTTGTCCGGGCCTCCGCCGGTGAGGATGAAGACCTGCGCGAACACCTGGAACGAGCCGATGATGCCCATGATCAGGTTGAAGAAGATCACCGGGGTGAGCTGCGGGAACGTCACGGACCAGAACTGGCGGAACCCGCTGGCACCGTCGATCTCCGCCGCCTCATAGAGCTCCTTGGGGATCCCGTTCATCCCGGCCAGCAGCAGGATCGTGCCGCCACCGGCCTGCCACAGGGACATGAGGATCAGCGCGGGCTTGACCCAGTCCGCGTCGCGGAGCCAGTTCGGCCCGTCGATGCCGATCAGGGCCAGAGCCTGGTTCAGCGGCCCGGCCTCGGGTGCGAACACCATCTGGAAGATCAGCGCGACGGCGACGATCGGGATCAGGTGCGGCAGGTAGACGAGCGTGCGGAAGAGCTTGCGGAACCGCACCTTCTTGTTGAGCAGGTTCGCGATGAACAGCGAGGCGACCATGCCCAGCGGCACGGAGAGCAGCGAGTAGTACGCCGTGTTCCACATGACCTTGAGGAAGATCGGGTCATCGGTGAACAGGGTGATGTAGTTGTCCAGCCCCACCCAGACCGGCGCGGTGAACGAGTCCCACTGGGTGAAGGAGAGGTAGATGGAGAACAGCATCGGGCCCAGCAGGAAGGCCACGAAGCCGATCACCCACGGCGAGATGAAGAGGTAGAAGGTGAGCGACTCCTTCCGGCGATGCGCGGGCATCGCCGGGCGGGAGCGCTTCACGCGGTCGGATGCGGGCTCCGGCCGCGAGTCGGGCAGGACCTCGGTGGTGACAGTCATCCGCTGATCACTCCGAGGGCTTGATGGCACGCTCGAGACGGCCCTGGAGATCATCTGCCGCGCTCTGCGCGTCGGCCTCGCCGAGCCAGAAGGCCGCCATCGCGTCCTCGATCGCCTTCTGCATCTCATTCCACTCGGGGATGAACTTCGGGGTGAAGATCATCTCCGCCGAGTCCGGGAAGGCCTGCAGATTGATATCGGCCTCGAGCCAGTCCGGATCGAGGAAGTCGTCGCTCTCCTGCAGCTCGAGGTTCGCGGGCACATCCTGACCCTTGTCCGCGATGGGCATCTGACCCTCGGCGGAGGTGAGGAACTCGATGATCTCGAAGGATCCCTTCGCATTCTTCGCGGCCGTGGGGATCACCAGCGCGGAGCCGAAGGCGCTGACGGCCTCTTCCGCACCGTGGAAGAACGGCGCGATGTCCCAGTTCAGGCCCTCGATCTTCGCATTTCCGCCGACGGCCCAGAAGCCTGTGGAGTTCATCGCGACCAGGCCCTGCTGGAAGGCACCGTCGGCCCCCATCTCCGGGCCCATGTTCGAGTAGTCCACCTCGGTGGGGGCGACCTTGTGGGTGAAATAGAGGTCGTAGGCGAACTGGAGCGCCTCGACGGCTTCCGGGGAGTTGACATTCGGGGCTCCGGTCTCGGGGTCCAGCACGTGCCCGCCGTTCTGGGCGACCAGTGAGAACCACTGCGGCCACCAGCCCACGCCGCCATACCCGAACTGCCCCTTGGAGGGATCCGTGAGCGCCTTCGCCGCCTCGAGGAACGTGTCCCAGTCCCACTCCGCAGTCGGGTACTCGATCCCAGCCTCGTCGAAGAGGTCCTTGTTGTAGTACAAGACCATCGCCCCGGAGCGGTCCGGAACACCGTAGGTCGCGCCGTCCCAGGTATAGTTCGCGCCCACGGGGCCGAACGACTCCTCGAGATCCAGACCTGATTCGGCGAGGAAGTCGTCGATCGGGACCAGCTGCTTCTTGGAGGCGTAGACGTTGATGTTCTCGGCGACCTGCATGATGTCCGGGCCGGTCTTCGACGAGATCATCGTCTGGACCTTCTGCTCGTAGTTCTCCTCCGGGATCAGCTGCAAGGTGATGTTGTAGTCGGGGAACTTCTCCTTCGCCAGGTCGATGCGGGCCTGGTAGGCGAGCTTGTCCTCCTCGCCGCCCCAGACGGTCATGACGAAATCCTTGTGGTTCTCATCGGATTCGGGGACCCCGCCTCCCGAGCCACCGCCGCAGGCGGCGAGACCGAGAGCGGCGCCGGCGGCGCTCATTCCGGCCAGGACGTTCCGGCGGGAGACGCCAGGACGGGAGGAGTTCGCAGAGAAGGAGGAGGCGCTCATCATCGTGCCTTTCGTCGGGTCACGACGTCTGCCCGCCGGCGGCCCGGCGAGAGGGGGCCCCGGTGCCCACCTGTCGTGACATGGCTTACGTTAACCGTTGTCATAAGAGGTGTCGAGAGGGTGATGTCACGGATGGGTCACGGAGCCGCCCGGGCACCCACGCGCCCGAAGCCGTCGACCCGCACGCCGCGAGACGCCTTCGGCATGACTTGCCTCGCCCCTCGGCAAGCGGTTACCGTGCTCAGTCGCCCGGTGATTCCGCCCGACAACGCATCGCCGTGACGGTGGTGGCCCGCCTCGTCGAGCGGGCGCGCCCCTCACCGAGAGGACCGCATCCATGCTGTCTCGCCGATCCCTGCTCGCCGCGTCCGGGGCCTCCGCCGTCGGCCTCGGCGCCGCCGCGTGCGGGGCAGATCCGGACTCCTTCTCGCAGGGGCCCATCGACTTCGACACCGACACGGAGCTCGCGGGCTCGATCCGCTTGCTCACCCCGGACTTCGTGGGCGATGCTCGCCCCGATTTCGACGCGATGATCGACGCGTTCCGGGAGCAGAACCCCGGCGTCGAGGTGACCGTGGACCAGACGGACTGGGACAAGCTCAACGAGAAGCTGTCCACCTCGATCGCCGGCGGGCTGGTGCCGGACGTGATCATGTCCGGCGTGGGCTGGACCCCGCCCTTCGCGCACAAGAACATCTTCGGGCAGATCCCGGACTCGTACATCGACACCCTCGGCCTCGAGCCATCGGTGCTGAAGCCGACCCTGTACGAGGGCGGCAGCTACTCCCTCCCCGTCGGCCTGGACTGCCGGTTCATCGCGTACCACCCCGAGATGTTCGAGGCCCGCGGGATCACCGAACCGCCCCGCGACCTCGAGGAGTTCGCACAGGTCGCCGAAGAGCTCACCGGGGACGGCGTGGTGGGCCTGGACCTGCTGACCACCAACATCCGCCAGGCCTGGATCCACATGCTGTACGCCTTCGGCGGGACGCAGTTCAGCGACGACGGGCTGACCACCCGGATGACCGAGGAGCCGGGCCGCCGCGCCACCCAGTGGATCCTCGACCGGATGAAGACCGGCGCCGTCGACTACGACCTGCAGGCCGCGGAGGGCCAGCCCACCCCGTTCCAGCGCGGCAGCGCGGCGATGCAGCTGGTGAGCACCGGCATCTGGAACACCTGGGAGCAGATGACCCCGGAGCTCACCGAGGACGGCGCCGTGGGGATGTTCCTGCTGCCCGGCACCGAGGGCGTCGACCCGGTGATGTTCCAGGGCGGCACGCTCGTGTCCGTCAGCCGGCTGACGCAGAACCAGCCGGCCGCGGCGGCGCTGGTGAGACATCTGATGACTCCCGAGATGCTCGCCCAGGGCAATGCGGCGACCGCGAAGGTCCCGCCGACGCCCGAGATCCCCGAGACGGAGGAGATCTCCACCAACCATCTGACGACCTTCGCCCTGGAGCATCTGGCCAGCGCCGGTGCGGCCGAGGGCGGGACCCCGGCGTGGATGGAGATCCGCGGCAATCTGCAGCCCCACATCGAGGGCTGCCTGACCGGCAGGACGACCCTGGACGAGATGCTCTCCGAGATCCAGACGCTCTGCGACGACGCCATCGGACGGCTGTGACATGACCTCTTCGACCCTCACCACCCCCTCCCGCACCACCGGATCACGCCGTCGGCGCGGGCCGAAGCAGAGGGAGGCCCTGTGGGGCACCCTCCTGGCCGTCCCCGCCACGCTCCACACGCTGCTGTGGGTGGGCGTCCCGATCGTGGTGGCGATCGCGCTGAGCTTCACCTCCTACGACGTGATCACCAGCGCGCGCTTCACCGGGCTCGCCAACTACGCGACGATCCTCTCGGACACGCTCTTCTGGCGCTCGGTCCTGCACAACGTCGTCATCGCCGCCGTCGGCATCCCGATCTCGATGTTCCTCGCGCTGGTGTTCGCCGTGCTGCTGAACCGCACCATGCCGGCACAGGGCCTGTTCCGCGTGATGATCTTCCTGCCGCACATCACCGCGACGGTGGCGGTGGCGATGATCTGGCTGTGGATCTACTCGCCCTCCGACAGCGGGCTGATGAACACGGTGCTGGGCGTGATCGGCATCGGCCCCCTGCCCTTCCTCACCGATCCGGAGCTGGCGCTGCCGGCGGTGATCCTGGTGACGATCTGGCAGGGCATCGGGCTGAAGATGCTCATCTACCTGGCCGCTCTGCAGGGCATCAACCTCGAGATGTACGAGGCGGCCGACATCGACGGCGCGAACTTCGTCCAGAAGTTCTTCCGCCTCACGATCCCGATGCTCCGGCCGGCCACGTTCTTCATCCTGGTCACGTCGATCATCGCGAACTTCCAGACCTTCGACCTGATCTACATCCTCACCGAGGGCGGGCCCGCCAACGCCACGTCGGTGGTCACCTATCAGATCTACCAGACCGCGTTCCAGGAGTTCCGCATGGGGCTGGCCAGCGCGCAGTCGGTGGTCCTGCTGATCCTCCTGGTGATCCTCACCTTCCTGTCCCGCCGCGTCGTGGGAGGCACCGATGCCGACTGACACCCTGACCCCCGCCCCGCCCCGCCCCGAGGCGGCGCCGAGGCGCACCCGCACGGCGAGCCTGCACCGGAAGAAGACGATGGGCAACGCCATGATCATGGCGTTCCTCGTCGTCGCGTCGCTCGTGATGGCCGCGCCCTTCCTGTGGATGGCGCTGTCCGCAGTGCGCGATCCCTCCGAGCTCGCGAAGGTGCCGATGCCGCTGATCCCGCGCGAGTGGCGCTGGGAGAACTTCAGCGATGCGCTCTCCCAGGCGCCGTTCGCGATCTACGCGCGCAACAGCTTCATCCTCGCGCTGAGCACGGCCCTGCTGAACGTCGTGTTAGCCTCGGCCTGCGGCTACTCGCTCGCGAAGCTGACGTTCCGGCTGTCGAACTGGGTGTTCGGCTGGATGGTCGCGTGCATCATGATCCCGTTCTACGCGACCGTGATCCCCGTCTTCCTGATCGCCCGGCACATGCCGCTGTTCGGCGGGAACTCGCTGCTCGGGCAGGGAGGGACCGGCTGGATCGACACCTGGTGGGCGCTGATCGTGCCGGGCGCGGTCTCCCCCTTCATGGTGTTCCTGTTCCGGCAGTTCTACGTCTCCACGCCCACCGAGCTGATCGAGGCGGCCCGCATCGACGGGGTGAGCGAGCTGGGGATCTACGCCCGGATCATCACGCCGCTGATCAAGCCCGGCCTGCTGACCGTGGCGCTGCTGAGCTTCGAGCAGGGCTGGAACAACTTCCTGTGGCCGCTGCTGGTGACGACGTCGGAGAACCTCCGGGTGATCCAGGTGGGGATCTCCTCGTTCCGCGACGAGGCGTCCACCGACTGGCATCTGCTCATGGCCGGCACCACGATGGCGGCGGTGCCGATGATCATCCTGTTCCTGATCTTCCAGCGGTACTTCGTGCAGGGCTTCGCCAGCTCGGGGATCAAGTGACCGCGCCCGCCCCGAGCCCCGCCCGGCTCTCGCGCGCGGAGCGGGGCATCGGTGGTCGGCGCGACCCGCTCGCCCCGAACGGCATGGTCCGCTTCCTCACGAAGCCCGCCGCGTTCCTCGCCGCGAACTGGGCCGCGATACTCGGCATCCTCACCGTCGTCGGGATCGTGCCCGCGCTGGCGGGCGCCACCCGCGTCACCAGGGACCTCGAGCAGTACGAGGACGAGGCGTTCACCAGCACGCTGCGCCATGCCCGCCGCACGCTGCGGCGCGACGGGCCCGCCTCGGTGCTGCTGCTCCTCGTGCTCGGCGGGATCGGCCTGAACGGCCTGGTGCTGCCGCACCTGGCACCGGATCTGCGGGTGTTCGCGGTCGGGCTCATGCTGCCGGTGGTGTGGGGGCTCGTCGGCGTGCTGAGCGCATACGTCGCCGTCGCCGCGCAGGAGGCGACGGCCGCGCGCAGCGAGGTGATGCTGCGGGCGCTCGCGCTCGCGGTCCGACGCCCGGCGGCCGCCCTGGTCGCGCCGGCCCTCGTGGCGCTGCTGTCGCCGCTGTGGCTGCTCGCCCCGCTCACCATCGCGTGCGGGTTCAGCATCCCGCCGTGGATCCTCGGGCGGCTGTGGGGCGGGAGCCGCGACGGGGAGCGGCCGCGCGCCTGAGCCGCTTCACATGCGCGCGTAACGAGCTCGCAGCACCGAGTAGAGGCCGTAGAGGATCAGCCCCGCCCCCACCACGCCGAGCAGCACACCGCCCGCGGGCAGCGCCACCATCCCCTTCAGCGCGCCGTCGAGCCCGGTCGCCTTCTCCGGGTCCGCGCCGAGCGCCGCCCAGCCGAACATGAGCCCCACGCCGACGAGCGCGATGCCCTTGGCGATGAAGCCGAGCACCCCGGTGATGATCACGGTACCGGCGGCACCGTGGCCGCGCGGCACGCGCAGCTGCTCCTCGAAGCCGCGGCTCGCACCGTGGTACACGTGGAAGCAGCCGACGCCGATCACCACGAGCCCCACCACCACGATCCCGATCCGGCCGGGGACGCTGCCCATCAGCCCGGCCGTCAGCTCGGAGGTCTGCTCGCCGGAATCGCTGCTGCCACCGGCGGCGAAGCGCAGCACCGTCACCGCGAGCACGCCGTAGACGGCGGCCTTGCCGAGGGTCCTCGCGATGTGGCGGACCCGCTCGCGGGCGCCCCGCCTCCAGCGGGCGCCCAACCAGGCCTCGGCCACGTGCCAGATGACCAGCGCCGCCATCGCGAGCCCGCCGATCCACAGCAGGATGTTCCCGCCGGGCGCGGAGGCGACGGTCTGCAGGGCGCCGCCCTGGTCGGCATCCTGCGAGGAGCCGCCGAACGTGATGCGCAGGGCGATCACCCCGATGAGGATGTGCACCAGCCCGCTCGTGACGAAGCCGCCCCGGGCGACGGCCTCGAAGGCCGGGTGCTCGGCGACGTCCTCGGCGGCGACGTCCGCGGCGTCCTCCACTTTCCGGACGCCCTCCTCGGGGCTGTGCATCGGGCTCATGGATGAACTGTAGGAGGCGGAGGCCCCGGCCGGAGCGGCCGGAGCAGGATCGACCGTCCGGTCAGGGGCGGGGTCGCGGGTCACCGCCGCTGCTGTCGCACCAGCACCTCGGTGTCGTAGGCCTGGGAGGAGCGCATCGTGCCGCGATACCAGGCGAGCACCTCGCGGGAGGGATCGCCGGGCACCGCGATCGGGCGGAAGTTGCTCACCGCCGAGCCCTCGGTGACCGGCGTCCAAGTCCAGCTCTCCCCCGCATCGCTCGTGCGGCCGTGGAAGATCTCGTGCACGGGCAGCGCGGTGC
>CAZHSL010000019.1:0-18260 GCA_964535185.1 uncultured Corynebacterium sp. | reverse complement strand
TCTAGGGGCCGACCGGGCGGTCGCGCATCGTTGCCGGTGGCACCCGCGGCCTCCTACCGTGGAGCCATCAGGCACGATCCGCCACGGAAGGAGCCATGATGACCACCTCCATGCACGATGGGCTCGACCTCGACCAGGTCCCCGAACTCGCAGCCCAGCTGCGGGTCGACTCGATCCGCAGCTCGACGAGCGCCGGCTCCGGTCACCCCACCTCCAGCCTCTCCGCCGCGGACCTGCTGGCCACACTGATGTCGCGCCACCTGCGCTACGACTGGGAGACGCCCGATGCGCCGGGCAACGATCATCTGATCTTCTCCAAGGGGCACGCCTCGCCGCTGCTGTACTCGGTGTACAAGGCCGCCGGCGTCGTCTCCGACGAGGAGCTGATGGAGGGCTACCGCCGCTTCGACCAGCGGCTCGAGGGGCACCCCACCCCGGTCCTGCCGTGGGTCGACGTCGCCACCGGCTCCCTCGGCCAGGGGCTGCCCGACGGAGTGGGCATCGCCCTGGCCGGCAAGGAGCTGGAGAAGACCCCGTACCGGGTGTGGGTCCTCACCGGCGACAGCGAGCTCGCCGAGGGCTCGATGTGGGAGGCGCTCGGGACCGCCTCCCACTACGGGCTGACGAACCTGGTCACGATCGTGGACGTCAACCGGCTGGGCCAGCGGGGCGAGACCGCCCTGGGCTGGGACACGGACACCTACGCCGCACGCGTCGAGGCCTTCGGCGCCCGCGCCGTGGTCATCGACGGCCACGACATCGGTGCGATCGACGACGCCCTGGCCCAGGCCGACGGCGAGCTCGACCGCCCGCTGGTGATCCTCGCCCGGACCATCAAGGGCAAGGGCATCCCCGGCGTAGAGGACGAACTGGACTGGCACGGCAAGCCCATGCCCGAGGAGAAGGCCGAGGAGGCCATCGCCTCCCTCGGCGGCGAGCGCTCCCTGCAGGTGCGCGGACCGATGCCGCCCGAGGGCGGGGCGGGGACCGGGTCGCGGCGCGGCGAGGTCGAGCTGCCCACCTTCGAGCTGGGCGAGGAGGTCGCCACGCGCAAGGCCTACGGCCCGGCACTCACCGCGCTCGCCGAGGTCGATCCCAGGGTGGTCGCCCTGGACGGCGAGGTCTCGAACTCCACCGGCGTCGCCGACTTCGTCGAGACGCACCCGGAGCGCTTCTTCGAGATGTTCATCGCCGAGCAGCAGATGGTCGCGGCCGCCACCGGCCTGTCCACCCGCGGGTACATCGCCTACGCCTCGACCTTCGCGGCCTTCCTCACCCGCGCCGCCGACTTCATCCGCATGGCGCCGGTGTCCCGGGCCGACCTGCGGCTCGTCGGCTCCCACGCCGGCGTCGAGATCGGGGCCGACGGGCCCTCCCAGATGGGCCTCGAGGACCTCGCCATGATCGCCGCGACCCAGGGCTCGACGGTGCTGTACCCCAGCGACGCGACCTCCACCGCCGCACTGGTCGCGGCGATGGCGGACGTCTCGGGGGTGAGCTACCTGCGGACCACCCGAGGCGGGTACCCGGTGCTCTACGGTCCCGAGGAGGAGTTCCCCATCGGCGGTTCGAAGACGCTGCGCAGCTCCCCGGAGGACGCCGTCACCCTCATCGGTGCCGGTGTCACCCTCCACGAGGCGCTCGCCGCGGCGGAGACCCTGGCCGAGGAGGGCGTCAGCGCCCGCGTGATCGACGCCTACTCGATCAAGCCGATCGACGGGCAGGGGATCCGTGATGCCGTCGCCGGGACCGGCGGGCGTGTCGTGGTGGTCGAGGACCACCACGCCGAGGGGGGCCTGGGGGCCGCGGTGCTCGCGGCGCTGGCCTCCGAGCCGGTCACCGATCTGCACCTGCGGCACCTCGCCGTCGACGGCGTGCCCGGCTCCGGCACCACCGAGCAGCTGCTCGACTGGGCGGGGATCGACGCCGCGCACATCGCCGCGGCGGCCCGTGCGGCGCTGGAGGGCTGACAGGCCGCCCTCCTGCTCGCGGGAATGCGGAAGCGGGGCACCCACCGTGTGGTGGGTGCCCCGCTTCCTGCGTCCGGGGGTCTGTGAGCGCTGCCCGCCGCCGCGTCAGAGGGGGCGGGGGAGCGTCTCGCGTGGGGAGTTCAGCTCCGGTTCCGGGCCCGCCCCAGCTGGAGCGAGTCCATGTCCTCCAGCTCGCGGTCCTTGGTCTCCGGCACCCACAGGAACACGAACACCAGGCTCAGCGCCGCGAACGCGGCGTAGAGGCCGTAGGCGAAGGTGAGCCCGATGTTCGACAGGGTGGGGAACGTGGTCGAGACGGCCCAGTTCGCCGCCCACTGCGCGGCCGCCGCGACCGCGAGGGCCGAGGCGCGGATCCGGTTGGGGAAGATCTCGCCCAGCAGCACCCACACCAGCGGGCCCCACGTGGTGCCGAAGAACATCACGAACGCGTTCGCGGCGATCAGGGCGATCGTCGACCAGGGATCCGGCAGGGAGATGCCCTCGGCGCCTGCCGTCACCTCACCGAAGGAGAAGGCGAGCGCCATCACGCCCAGCGACACGGTCATGCCGGCCGAGCCGACCAGCAGCATCACACGGCGCCCCACCCGGTCCACGAGCAGGATCGCGATGATCGTCGCGACGATGTTCATCACCGAGGTGATGGTCGAGGTCAGCAGCGCCTGGGACTCGTCGAACCCGACCGACTGCCACAGCGTGGTCGAGTAGTAGAAGATGACGTTGATGCCCACCAGCTGCTGGAACAGCGACAGCAGGATGCCGAGCCAGACGATGGGCTTCAGGCCGAAGCGCTCGCCCACCAGGTCGCGCAGGCTCTCGGAGTCCTCCCGTTCGAGCGTGGTGCGGATCTGCTCGATCTTGAGGTTGACGTCGGGCTCGCCGGTGTAGTCGTAGAGCACCTTCGAGGCGCGGTCGAGCTGGTTCCTGCGGATCAGATAGCGCGGCGACTCCGGCAGGAACAGGGCCATGATCCCGTAGACCGCGGCGGGCACCGCCTCGATCATGAACATCCACCGCCAGGCGGCCACCCCGAACCAGAACGTCTCCGCGGAGCCGCCGGCGGAGTTCGCGATCAGCGCGTTGGACAGCAGCGCCGTGAAGATGCCGAGCACGATCGCCAGCTGCTGCAGGGAGCCCAGGCGGCCGCGGAACTTCGCCGGGGCGACCTCCGCGATGTAGGCGGGGGCGATCACGCTCGCCGCGCCGACGCCCAGCCCGCCGATCAGGCGCCAGGCGATGAGGTCCCAGACCCCGAAGGCCAGGCCCGAGCCCACCGCGGAGACGAAGAACAGGATCGCCGCGATCACCATCACCGGGATGCGGCCGTAGCGGTTCGAGAGCGATCCGGCGAACCAGGCGCCGACGGCACAGCCGAGCAGCGCCGAGGAGACGGCGAAGCCGGTGAGGCCCGCTCCGAGGGAGAACTCATCGGACAGGGCGCCCACGGCCCCGTTGATCACCGAGGTGTCGAAGCCGAACAGGAACCCGCCGACGGCGGCGGCGATCGAGATCCCGACGACCTTCGCGTTCAGGTGCTGGGCTGGTGCGGGTTCCGCACCGGATCGAGCTGCGGATGCTGACATGATGTGAACGCCTCCTTGCCGAGGGACTCGGGACGGCCACCGTATCCCGTCGACCCTCCTGCAGGGGCAGGGCGAGCCGGGCGGTCAGCCCTCTCGACGCACCTGGGCGGCGCAGGCGTCGAGCAGGCGGAGCACCCCGGCGTGCTGCGCGAGCGCACGCTGCGCGGTCGGTCGGAAATGTACCCACGCCGTCGGTGCAGCAACACTTCGGTGAGGAAGTGTGATCACCGGGGAGCGGGTGCTCCGTTTCGGGGTCAGCCCTCCGCAACCGCCTCGAGGCGCTCGAGCTCCTGCTCGGCCACCGCCGGGTCGAGCTTGACGAAGATGCCGGTGGGCTTGGTGACCTTCTGGCCCACGCCCACGGGATGGTGCGCCCAGGCCGGGACGTCGGTGTAGTCGCCGGTGATGATCGGGTAGTCGGGGCCGCCGTCGAGATCCTCGACCTCGTCGATCCGCGGCATCGGGGCGATGCGGCGGTCCCCGCCCAGCGCCCTCTCCACCTCGTTCGCCGAGTGCGGCAGGAACGGCGCCATCATCGTGTTCAGATCGGTGACGGCCTGGGCGAGCACGTGCAGCACGGTCAGCAGGCGCGGGCGCTGCTCCTCGGCCTTCATCTTGAACGGCTCGGTGCGGGAGACGTACGCGTTCGCCTCGCCCACCAGGCGCATGACCTCGGCGATCGCGGCGCGCTGGCGATGCGCCTCGATGAGTCCGCCGACGGTGGTGAAGCCCTCGCGGATCTGCTCCAGCAGCGCCTCGTCGACCTCCTCGAACTCACCCGCGGCGGGGATCTCCCCGACGTTCTTGGCGATCATCGCCGCGGTGCGGTTGACGAGGTTGCCCCACCCGGCGACCAGCTCGTTGTTGGTGCGGGAGACGAAGTCGACCCAGGTGAAATCGGCGTCGTGGTTCTCGGGGCCGGCGGCGGAGATGAAGTAGCGCAGCGCATCGGGCTGGTAGCGCGCGAGCACGTCGCGCACATAGATGACCACGCCCTTGGAGGAGGAGAACTTCTTGCCCTCCATGGTGAGGAACTCGCTGGAGACCACCTCGGTGGGCAGCTTCAGCTCACCGAACCGGCCCGGCGTCCCGCCCTTGTCGCCCTGGCCGTTCTGGGCGATCATCTCCGCCGGCCAGATCTGGGAGTGGAAGACGATGTTGTCCTTGCCCATGAAGTAGTACGCGAGCGTCTCGGGGTCGTTCCACCACTTCCGCCAGGCCTCCGGGTCCCCGGAGCGCCGTGCCCATTCGATGGAGGCGGAGAGGTAGCCGATCACCGCATCGAACCAGACGTACAGGCGCTTGTTCGGCTGGTCCTCCCAGCCCGGCACCGGGATGCCCCAGTCGATGTCGCGGGACATCGCGCGGGGCTTGATGTCCTCGAGGATGTTCTGGCTGAAGCGGATCACGTTGGGGCGCCACAGCCCGGTCGCCTCGCGCTCGTCGAGCCAGCGGCCGAGCTCCCCGGCCAGGGCCGGCAGGTCCAGGAACCAGTGCGAGGTCTCGATGAACTCCGGGGTCTCGCCGTTGATGCGGGAGACGGGATCGATCAGGTCCGTGGGGTCCAGCTGGTTGCCGCAGGTGTCGCACTGGTCACCGCGCGCGCCGGCCGCGCCGCAGATCGGGCAGGTCCCCTCGATGTAGCGGTCGGGCAGGGTGCGGCCGGTCGACGGGGAGATCGCGCCGGAGGTGGTCCTCTCGACCATGTAGCCGTTGTCCCGCACGGCGACGAACATGTCCTGCACCACCTGGTGGTGGTTGCGGGTGGTGGTGCGGGTGAACAGGTCGTAGGACAGCCCCAGCGCGACGAGGTCCTCGACGATCAGCCGGTTGTTGCGGTCGGCGAGCTCCTGGGCGGAGACGCCCTCGGCGTCCGCGGCGACCAGGATCGGCGTGCCGTGCTCGTCGGTGCCGGAGACCATGAGCACGTCGTTCCCGGCCATGCGCATGTAGCGGGAGAAGACGTCGGAGGGGACGCCGAAACCGGCGACGTGGCCGATGTGGCGGGGACCGTTGGCGTACGGCCAGGCGACCGCGGACAGGACTGTGCTCATAGCAGTCGATTCTAGGGGAGGCGGGCACCGCCCTCGCACGGGTCCGGGTCGGAACGCCGGAAGAGGTCCCGGGCCGGGCGGTGGTGGACGGCATGCCAGCCGAAGCGCGCCGCACCGCGCACATGACGCGCCGAGTCGTCGAGGAAGGCGATCTCATCACGGCGCAGGCTCGCGCCGAGCTCCTGCTCGATGCGGGCATGTGCCCGGGCGAAGGCTTCGGGGTCGGGCTTGGCGGCGCCCAGGTCCGCCGTGTTCAGCAGGAAGCGCCCGCCGTCCCCGAAGAATGCCGTCAGGCCCAGCTCCTCGAGCTCCTCGGGCACCCGGTCGGTGCCGTTGGTCAGCACGAACACCCCGAGACCCTGGGAGCGCAGCGCCTCCAGCCCCGCCAGGAGCCCGCGGTCGACGCGGGCGGGGGAGGCCAGCCAGGTGCGGAGCGCCGCAGCGGCCGCCTCCGGTGCAGCGCCGGCCTCGGCCAGCGCCGCGGCGGACCGCTCCCGCCACTGCCGATGCGTGCCGCGGCCGCGCACCACCTCGTCGAGGAAGGGGTGGCCGAGCACGGCGGTGAAGGCGGCGCCGTCCGGGACGCCGGCGATCGCGTCCAGCTCCGCCCAGAGCGCGGGGTCGAAGACGCGCAGCACGCCGTCGAGGTCCGAGACGACGGCACGCAGCGCACGCTCGTGCACGAGAGCGCGCAGCTGCTGGAGGGAGTCGGTCATCGAGCCATCGTACGGAGATGCGGGACGATCCCTGCCATCGCGCCGCATCCCCGCGTGCTCGACGGTTGAGGACGCGGCGGGACCGATACCCTGGTCCCATGAGCACCGATGGACTCGCCGCAGCGCAGAAGAAGATGGCCGATGCCGGGGTCGCACAGACCGCGATCGACGTCTTCTCCCACTACTACGGACAGCTCGAGGAGGGAGTCACCGGCACCATCCCCGAGGACACGATCGAGCCGTACCTCGACCCGCCGCTGCTCGAGGACGTCTCGATCGAGCCGGCGCACGCCAAGCAGGTCTTCGACCAGCTCGCGATCATCAACCTCAACGGCGGCCTCGGCACCTCCATGGGCCTGGACAAGGCCAAGTCCCTGCTGCCCGTGCGGGACGGCAAGAGCTTCCTGGACATCATCGTCGAGCAGGTCCTCGCCGCCCGCCGCGGCACCGGCTCGCGCCTGCCGCTGATCTTCATGAACTCCTTCCGCACCCGCGAGGACACACTCGAGGTGCTCGCGAAGTACCCGGACCTGCCCGTCGGCGACCTCCCGCTGGACTTCCTGCAGAACAAGGAGCCCAAGCTCCGCACCGACGACCTCACCCCGGTCGACTGGGATGCGGACCCGGCGCTGGAGTGGTGCCCGCCCGGCCACGGCGACATCTACACGGCCCTGCAGACCTCCGGCCTGCTCCAGCAGCTGCTCGACGCCGGGTTCAAGTACGCCTCGGTCTCGAACTCGGACAACCTCGGCACCGTGCCGAGCCCCGTGATCGCCTCCTGGTTCGCCTCGACCGGTGCGCCCTACGCGGCCGAGCTGTGCCGCCGCACCCCCGCGGACCGCAAGGGCGGCCACCTCGCGGTGCGGAAGTCCGACGGCCGGCTCATCCTGCGCGACACCGCGCAGACCCCGCCGGAGGAGATGGACTTCTTCACCGACGAGCACCGCCATCCGTTCTTCCACACCAACAACCTCTGGTTCGACCTCGAGCAGATGGCCCAGGTGCTCGCGGAGCGCGACGGCGTGATGGGCCTGCCGCTGATCCGCAACGAGAAGACCGTCGACCCCTCCGACAAGTCGAGCACCCCCGTCTACCAGATCGAATCGGCCATGGGGGCCGCGATCGAGGTGTTCGACGGTGCGACCGCGATCGTCGTCGGGCGCGACCGCTTCCTGCCGGTCAAGGCCACCAGCGACCTGCTGCTGATGCGCTCGGACGCCTACGCCCTCGACGAGCGCGCGGCCCTCGTGCAGCAGGTCGAGGCGGTGCCCGCGGTGACGCTGCACAGCGGCTCGTACAAGCTCATCCAGGACTTCGAGCCGCGGTTCCCGCACGGGGTCCCCTCGCTCAAGGAGGCCGTCAGCCTCGATGTGCAGGGCGACTGGACCTTCGGCGCCGACGTCTCCGTGATCGGCAACGCGGTGCTCGGCGAGGAGGGCGGCGAGGTGCCCGAGGGCGCCCGGGTGGGCACCGCCTCCGCCGTCTGATCGGGCGCGGCCCGGTCGCCCCGTTCGGGGCGCCCGGAGCGCCCGCGGGCTCAGACGCGGGGGCGTGCGCCGTCCGCGCCGGCCGGCCGGGGCTGCCGCGGCGGCTCCTCCTCGGAGCGCACCAGCAGGTGCCCGATCGGGGGGTCCGTCAGCCATCCGGTGAGCCAGCCGACCACCCGAGATCCGAGCACCGCGGCGAGGAGGAGCCCGAGGACGACCATCCCCAGCGATCCCCACCAGCTCATCAGCCAGCCCGGCAGCTCCTCGGCGTAGCGGATGGGCAGCAGCGCGACGGGGTGCAGCAGGTACACGGTCAGCGAGCGCTGCCCCAGGGCGGTCAGCGGGGAGTGGCCGCGCGGCGTGACCAGCAGGATGGCGAGCCCTCCGATCACCCCGGCGGCGAGCACCATCAGCTGCAGGACCATGCTCAGCAGGATGTTCCGGTCGTCCTCGTACCCCGAGCGCAGGAAGAAGATGGACGTGGCCACGTCCTCATGGACCAGGGCGGCGACCGCGACGACGGCCAGCAGGACCGCACCGCCCAGCCAGCGGTGCCGGAAGGCCCTGATGCGTTCGAGCGTCTCCGGCGTGGCGACCAGGCCGAGCACGAAGAACGGCAGCATCTGCGCCATGCGGCCCACGCTGAGGTCCGATCCGATGTCCGGATCCAGCGGCATGATCACCGAGATCGCCACCGCGAACACCAGCGGGTACCTCAGCTGCCTCAGCAGCGGGGAGAGCAACCGCCAGCCCAGCAGCGCCACCAGGAACCACAGCGTCCACGCCGGCAGGATCAGCTGCATCTCCAGGTTGCGCCCGAGCATGAGCGCCTTGCAGACCTCGTGCACCATCTGGAAGATCACGTACGGCACGACCATCGCGGTGAGCAGGCGCCGTATCTGGCGGGGCTCGTTGCGGTAGGAGCGCGAGAGGTACCCCGAGATCATGATGAACGCCGCCATGTGGAACGAGTAGACCGCCATGTACAGCGTGCCGCCGAGCGCCTCCTCGGTGTTCTCGAAGCTCTCGATGGTGTGGCCCACCACGACGAGCGCGATGAGCAGGCCTCGGGCGTTGTCGAGGTAGGGGTCTCGCGGCGCGCGGGCCCGTCGGGTCGTGCCGGTGGTCGACATCGCGGTCCTTCGACGTGGTGCGGGGGACTATCGCAGCACAGTACGGCGTGCCGTGACCGCTGCGGGCACGGCACGCCCGTGTGTCGCCGTGAGCTGCTCCACGTCAGGCGCGCCCCCGGGCCCAGCCCTGCCCACCGGTGAGGTCCAGCGAGTGGGGCAGCGGGTTGCCGTAGCGGTGGTTCGTCGCGCTGATCGCCTGCTCGTGCAGGAACGGCAGCAGCTCGACCCGCCCGTCGACCACCACCTCCCCGGTGAACAGCGCGATCTCGATGCGGTCCGCGATCGCCCGGCGGAGCGCGGGATCGCTCTCGCCCAGCAGACGGATCCGGCTCTGCTCGAGGGACGGGACCCGCGCCGCGAAGGCGTCGGCGTCCTCGACCCGGATCTCGCAGTCCGCACCGAGGGTCTCCTCGGCGACGGCGGAGAGCTCCGCGGAGGCGAGCGACACCTCGACGTCGGCGTCGACGGTCGCGGCGGCGTGCAGCACCCGCCGCAGCTCCGCCGCGGAGGTGCCCTCCGCGGCCCGGACCATGACCGGCAGCGGCAGGTATCGCAGCAGGTTGATCTCTCCGTGCAGCTCCTGCACGTCGCGCGGGGCGAAGGTGCTCGACCAGCGCTCACGGTCGCTGTGGCGCGCCGCGTCCAGCCAGGCCTGCGCGTCCTGCTCCCGGTCGGGGGATCCGGCCGCGTCGGACCAGTCCATGAGGTGCACCAGGTAGTTCGGGCCGCCCGCCTTCGCGGTCTGCCCGATCGCCGAGCGCTTCCAGCCGCCGAAGGGCTGACGCTCCACGATCGCACCGGTGATGCCGCGGTTGACGTACAGGTTCCCGGCCTCGACGTGCTCGGTCCACCACGCGATCTCCGTGGGCTCCAACGAGTGGATCCCGGCGGTCAGCCCGAAGTCGGTGCCGTTCTGGATCCGCACCGCGTCCTCGAGCGTCTCGGCGTGGACGATGCCGAGGACGGGACCGAAGTACTCGGTGAGGTGGAAGGCCGAGCCCTCCCGCACCCCGGTGCGGACGCCGGGGGAGAACAGCGTGCCCGTCTCGTCGAGCTGACGGGGGCGGGAGAGCCACTCCTCGCCGGCGGAGAGCTCGGTGAGGCCGGAGCGGAGCTTCTCGCCGGGCGCCTCGATGACCGGGCCCATCTGGACGGTCGGGTCGGTGGGGCGGCCCACGTGCAGGCTCAGCACCGCGTCCGCGAGCTGTGCGGAGAACCTGCGGGAGTCCGTCACCGAACCGACCGTGATCACGAGGGAGGCGGCCGAGCACTTCTGCCCGGCGTGGCCGAACGCGCTCGCGGCGACGTCGTGCGCGGCGAGGTCGAGATCGGCCTGGGGCGTGACGATGATCGAGTTCTTCCCACTGGTCTCGGCGAGGATCCTCAGCTCCGGGCGCCAGGAGGCGAACAGCGCGGCGGTGTCCGAGGCTCCGGTGAGGATCAGCTGCGAGATCCGCGGGTCGGAGATCAGTGCACGGCCCACCTCGTCCTCGGGGACGTCGACCACGGTGAGCACGCCCTCGGGCACCCCCGCCTCGTGCATGAGCCGGCCGATGAGCGCTCCGCAGCGGCGGGACTGGGGTGCCGGCTTCATGATCACCGCGCTGCCCGTGACGAGTGCGGCGAGGACCCCGCCGGTGGGGATCGCGACCGGGAAGTTCCAGGGCGGCGTGACCAGGGTGAGCGGCCGGGGCCGTGCCTCCACGCCCTCGAGGCGCGCGAGCTGCTCGGCCTGTTCCGCGTAGTACAGCGCGAAGTCGATCGCCTCGCTGACCTCCGGATCGCCCTGTTCGAAGGTCTTGCCGGTCTCCGAGGCCATCACCTCGAGCAGCTCGCCGCGATGGGCGGCCAGGGTGCCGGCGACGCGGCGCAGGAGCAGCGCCCGCTTCTCGACGCCCAGCGCGGCCCAGGCGGGCTGTGCCTCGAGCGCGGAGGCGATGGTGCCGTCCACGGCCTCGACGGTCTCGCGACGCGCGGCGCGGACCTCGTCGACGCCGAGCCGTGAGCCGCGGATGCGGTGCGTGATCCGGGCGGCCCACGCCTGGTTCATCGGTGTCGACAGGTCGGTGTCGGGGGTGTTGCGAAACGCGCCCGGCACCGCCGGCAGGGCGGGGGAGCCGAGCTCGAGGGAGGTCCTGCCTCCCGCGGTCTCCGCGCCGCGATCCTGATCGCGATGCGTGGTCGCGGAGGTCTCCCGCAGGGCGCGGTCCAGTGCGCGGGAGAAGCGCCGCTGCTCACGGGCGAAGAGCTCCTCGGAGCTGTCCAGCTCGAACGCTGCGGAGAGGAAGTTCTGCGAGGAGGCGTTCTCCTCGAGGCGCCGCACCAGGTAGGAGACGGCGACGTCGAAGTGGCGGGGATGCACGATCGGGACGTACAGGCGCATCGTGCCGGTGGCCTCGCGGACCACCGCCTGCTGCCCCGGCGCCATCCCGGCCAGCATCTCGAACTCGACGCCGTGCCCGGGCCCGGCGGGGATCCCGCGCCGCTGCATCAGCAGGTGGGCGAAGGCGACGTCGAAGAGGTTGTGCCCGGCCACGCCGAGGTGCACGGCCTCGAGCTTCTGCGGGTCCAGCGCCTCGAGCAGCATCCGCTTGTACTGCGCGTCGGTCTCCTCCTTCGACAGCAGCGGCGCCTGCGTCAGGCCGTGCAGCGAGGCGTCCACCTGCTCCATCGCCAGGTTCGCGCCCTTGACCAGGCGCACCTTGATCGGCTCCCCGCCTTCGGCCACGCGGCGCTCGGCGAAGCGGCGCAGGCGGGCCATCGCCGTGGGGCCGTCCGGCAGGTAGGCCTGCAGCACGATCCCGGCATGCAGGGAGGCGAGCTCGGGCCGATCCAGGAGCTTCTCGAAGACGCGCAGCGTCAGCTCGAGGTCCCGGTACTCCTCCATGTCCATGTTCAAGAAGGTGGGGTTCGGTCCGCGAGCGGCCTCGAGGTACAGCGGCAGGAGCGTCTCGACGATGTGGTCGACGGTCTCGTCCGCCGCCCACAGCGGCAGGTGGTCCACGATGGAGGACACCTTGATCGAGGCGTAGTCGACGTCCTGGCGGGCCACCAGCTCGCGCACGCCCTGGAAGCGCCGCTCGGCCTCCTGGGCGCCGAGCACCGCCTCGCCCAGCAGGTTGATGTTCAGCGCCGTGCCGTCCGCGGTGAGGCGCTGGATGGCGCTGGTCAGGGGGCGGGGTCGCGCATCGAGGATCAGATGGCCCACCATGCGCCGCATGGTCGCCTGCGCGGCGGGCACCACCACGGAGGGCGCGAGCGCGGAGGCGGCACCGCCCATGGCGATCACCCGTCGCAGCGGCGCGGGCAGGAAGGCCGGCGGGTCCTGGGCGAGGCGGCGCAGCTCCACCGCCGCGGCCCGCGGGTCCTCCGGCCGGATCACCCGGTCCACGAAGGCGAGGGTGAAGTCGAGCCCCTTCGGGTCCTGCAGCAGATCCGAGAGCATCTTCGCCGGTCCCGGGACCGGGCGGGCCGCGGCGGCATCCACCCAGGAGCGGACCTGCGCCGAGACCTCGTCGAGGGTCGGGACCGCAGGGGCGGCATCGTGCGGGGGCTGCGCGGCGTTCACAGGGGACAACGGAGTCTTCTCCTCGTTCAGGGGTCACGGCGACGGTGCAGTGGAGGCGGGTGACAGGAGGGTCGGCGGGACCGGTGCACCCACCTCCAGATCGTATGTCCTCGCGCACCTCGTCGGCGCCACGGGGCGGGGTCGCACGTGGAGGTTGTGTGACCGAAGTGGGACCGAAGTGGGACGAGCCGGCGGGACCGCTCGGTCGGACCCACGCCGCGGCGCGACGCGGCTGTGGCACGATGCAGGACACACAACCGACGATGCAGGAGGCAGTGATGAAGAGGTTCATTTTCGTGGCCGGACTCGCGATCGGCTTCGTGATCGGCTCGCGGATGGGTCGCGGGCCGTACGAGTCCCTCGAGCGCACGGCGCACCGGGTCGCCGATGATCCCGAGGTCCAGCGCCGCGCGGCGCAGGCCAAGGAGACCGCGTCGCGGGTCGCGCAGGACACCGCCTCCACGGTCAAGGAGAAGGGGCCGGAGGTCGCCTCCAAGGCGCAGGACGCGGTGGCCGGGGCCGCCGGCTCCGCCAAGGAGCGGCTGAGCGGCGGCTCCTCCGACGGACTGGACGGCGACGCGGCGGACGTGGCCGAGAAGTCGGCGGACAGCGCCAGCGCCGGCGGGGACGCCGAGGTCGGGGAGGACCGGCCGCTGAGCTCCTGAGCCGCCTGCTCGCTCCACGGACGCGCCGGTGTCACCCCAGGACGGTGACGCCGGCGCGTTCCTGCTCCTGCATGAAGCAGGGCCCGCACAGCGACATGTACGTCACCGCCTCGCCGTCGATCGCGATCTGCTCGCCCTCGAACACGAAACGACCGCCGACCGCGCGGCAGTTGAACTCCGCCTGGGATCCGCAGCGGCACATGGTGGGCAGCTTCTCGATGTTGTCCGCCAGCTCGAGCAGGCGCGCGGCGCCGGGGAACACCGCGGTGCGGAAGTCGGTCCGCAGCCCGTAGCAGATCACCGAGACGCCGTCGAGCTTCGCGATCCGGAACAGGTCATCGATCTGGTGGGACTCGAGGAACTGGGCCTCGTCCACGAGCACGCAGTGCAGCGGGCGCAGCCCGTGCTCGTCCGCCGTCGCGCCGACGAGGGCGCGCAGGTCGTCGCCCGCTGCGGCGAGCACGTCCACCCGGCGCCGCGCCCCACCGCGCGCGACCACCCAGTCCTCGCCCTTGGTGTCCAGCTCCGGCTTGACGGTGAGCGTGGCCAGGCCCCGCTCGTCGTAGTTGTACGCGGTCTTGATCAGGGTGTCGGACTTCCCGGAGTTCATCGCTCCGTACTTGAAGTGCAGCTTGGCCATGCGGGTGCTCCGGGGATCGGCGGTCGGGGGCGGGTCGAGAGGTGCTCAGAAGGCGTCCAGGACGCTGGGGCGGGGACCGGCCAGCAGCGCATCGAGGAAGGCCTCGGCCGACGGATCGGCATCGGCGCGCAGGCCGAGTCGGCGCGCGTCGGCGAGGGTGCGTCCGCCGACGAGGAGGAGGGAGGCGGCATGGATGTCCAGGCGGCAGCTGCCCCGCATGTCCGCCGGGCCGGCATCGGTCGCCGTGCCCGAGCCGTCGGCCCCGGCTTCCGTCACCGAGATCGTGCCCTCGCCCGCGCTGACGACGTAGGTGCCGGCGGCGCGGCAGGTGCCCTCCGGGACGGTCCCGTCCTCGACGACGAGGCGGGCCGTGCCGGTCAGGCCCGACGGGGCGCGCCGGGCGCGCAGGGTCGCCGCGGTGTCGATCACGCGCATCATCACCAGCGGCACCGGGGACGGGTCGGGGCGCGCGCGGCCGCCGGGCAGGACGTCCAGGACGGGGTCCTCGGTGCGCACCCGCAGCCGGAGCAGCTCGGTGACAGTGGACCAGGAGCCCAGGGAGCGCAGCAGCGCCTGGCGGTCGGTGCGGGTGCGGCCGAAGAGCTCGTGCACCTCGAGGCCGACGCCGTCCGTCCCGTCGACCCGTCTGGTCCAGGAGACGTAGCCGTGCGCGGTGCCGGCCTCGTCCTCGAGCAGCAGCGCGGCCCAGGGCGGAGCGGGCAGGGTCTCGGGGAACAGCGGCGGCTCGCGGCGCAGCATCGCGTTGTCGCCGGCGGTCAGCTCGTGGTGCAGCCGGCGCAGCCGGGGCATCGTCCCGGCGGTGACCGGGACCAGGCGGCGGCCCGGGACCGCCGGGATCCGCTGCAGGTCCAGCAGCGGGACGACCAGCGACTGGGTGCGGGCGACCACCTGGTAGCCGTACCGGCGATAGATCTCCGGGTTCGAGGGGTAGAGCATCGACAGCGCCATCCCCTCGGAGGCGCAGCGGGCGAGGACCGCGGTCAGCAGCGTCCCGAACAGACCGTCCCCGCGGTGCGCGGGGTGGACCGCGAGCCCCGCGATCCCGCCGCAGTGGGCCACGCCACCCCCGAGGGCCACCCGGTCGTGGCGGATCCGGGCGCCTGCGGCGATCACGCCGTCGAGCCCGCCCGGGAGGGCGGAGGCATCGATGCCGAGAGCGGTCTGGCCGGGGGAGAAGTCCCGCGGCGCGTCCGGAGAGGTCGGGTCGAAGCTGCCGCCGAATGCGCCGGAGGCCATCGTGCGGTAGGCGGCGAAGTCCTCGGCGGTGAGATCGCGAACAGGCATGCCCCCGAGTCTATGGCGCGCCCTGTTGCATACTGACCACGCCTGTCCAGCCAGAGGAGATGTCGTGAGCCCACGCCGTGATCGTCCGTCCGCGGATGCGCCGCGCAGCGGTGCGCGCAAGCCCTACAGCCGGCGCAGCAGTGCCCATCGCACGGCCCGCGAGAAGCTCTCCAAGCGGCTGTCGGCCGGTGATCCGCGCAGCGACCAGCACCCCCAGCGACGGATCCCGGTGGGGCTGTCCACCTCCTCCGTCTTCCCCGCCGGTGTGGAGGAGGCGTTCCGCCTCGCCCACGAGATCGGCTACGACGGCATGGAGGTGATGGTCTCCTATCCCAAGGACAGCCAGGACCCGGATCTCCTGCGCGAGTACTCGCAGCGGTACGAGCTGCCGATCCTCTCCCTCCACGCCCCGACGCTGTTCTTCCTCCAGGGCCTGTGGGGCCGCGACGCATGGGTGAAGATCGAGCGCACCATCGAGATCGCCAAGCAGCTCGAGGTCCCCACGATCGTGGCGCACCCCCCGTTCCGCTGGCAGGGCAGGTACGCCCGCGGATTCGTCGAGGGCGTCGCCGCGCTCGAGGAGGAGCACGGCATCGCGATCGCCGTGGAGAACATGTACCCGTGGCGGCTGGGGGTGCGGGAGCTGCTGAACTACCTGCCGGACCACGATCCGACCGACGAGGAGTACGCGCACGTCACCGTCGACCTCTCGCACGCCGCGACCGCGGGCGACGATGCGCTGGAGATGATCGAGCGGCTCGGCGACCGGCTGACGCACCTCCATCTGGCCGACGGCTCGGGCAGGACCACCAAGGACGAGCACCTGCCGCCCGGCGAGGGCAACCAGCCCTGCGCGGAGGTGCTGCGGCGCCTCGCCAACCGCGGCTGGGAGGGCTCGGTCCTGCTCGAGGTCACCACCAAGAGCGATGCCGAGGTCCGGGAGCGCACGCTGCGCCAGAGCCTCGCCTTCGCCCGCCACCACCTCGGCCACCACCTCGACGAGGGCGACGGCCCGGAGGGCGACGAGGGCGACGGCCCGGAGGGCGGGGACGTGGGATCCACCACGCGGTGAGGGACTCCCCAGCGGCAGGTGGGACAATGACGGACGCATGTGTCGGGCCCGCCCCGGCCGCCATGCGATGACGACAGCCACACGGAACGACGAGGTAGCTCACGCTGATGGGGAACGGGAACACAGGGATCGTCCACAGGAACACCAGCCTGCTCGCGGTCGAGATGAGCCTCCCGCAGGTCACGGTGACCTCGGACGAGATCGACGAGATGCTCTCCCCGGCGCGCAAGCGCCTCCGCCTGCCCAAGGGCGTGCTGCAGCGCGTGGCGGGCGTGTACGAGCGCCGCTGGTGGCGTGACCGCGAGAACGGATGGAAGCAGGGCGTCGTGCTGGCCGCCGAGCGGGCCATGGCCAAGGCCGGGATCATGCGCGACCAGGTCGGTCTGCTGATCAACGCGTCCGTCTCCCGTCAGCACCTGGAGCCGGCCGTGTCCACGGGGATCCACCACTCCCTGGGCCTGCCCAGCAGCGCGATGAACTTCGACATCACCAACGCCTGCCTCGGCTTCGTCAACGCGATGACGATGGCCTCGAGCATGATCGACTCCGGGCAGATCCAGTATGCCCTGATCGTCGGCGCCGAGGACGTCGAGGAAGTCCAGCGCGGCACCGTGGACCGCCTGAACTCGAAGACGTCGACCCGTGCGGACTTCAACAACCAATTCGCCTCGCTGACCCTGGGCTCCGGGGCCGCCGCCGCCGTGCTCGGCCCGGCGGACGCGCACCCCGAGGGTCACCGGCTGAGGCACACCCAGGCGCGCGCCGGCACCGAGCACCACGAGCTGTGCGTGGCGAACATGCAGGACATGCGCACGGACTCGGCCGGGCTGCTCGAGAACGGCATCCAGCTGATCCTCGACACCTGGAAGGGCGCGAACGAGGCCGGGTACGACTTCAGGAGCATCGACTTCGTCGTGCCCCATCAGGTCTCGACCGTCTACATCCGCAACTTCTCCACGATCACCGGGGTGGGGATGGAGCGCATCCCCGTCACCCTGGCGGACTGGGGCAACGTCGCCGCCGAGGCGGTGCCGATGACGCTCGCGCACGTCCAGGACGAGATCGAACCGGGGCAGCGGGTGCTCCTGATGGGTGTGGGATCCGGACTGAACACGGCGATGATGGAGGTCCAGTGGTGAACACCCCCGGCAGCACCGGGCGCCGTCGGGCGTCGGCCCCCGCGAGCCCCGAGATCCCGGACCTGCCCGGCGTGGATCCGCGGCTGCACCGCAGCGTCGAGGTGCGCGACCACAGCGGGGAGATGCGCCGCTGGCACCTGCTGGACTCCGGGCCGCTGCTCGCCGAGCGCGGCATCACCCCCCGCGGCACGCTGCTGGCCGTGCACGGCAACCCCACCTGGTCGTTCCTCTTCCGCTCCCTGGTGCGGGAGGACATCCCCTGGCGCCTGATCGCCGTCGACCAGCTCGAGATGGGATTCTCCGAGCGCACCGGGCTGAAGCGCCGCTACCAGGACCGCATCACGGACCTGTCGATGCTGACCGACGCGCTGTCCCTGCGCGGTCCCGTGGTGACCGTCGGCCATGACTGGGGCGGTCTGATCTCCGCCGGCTGGGCGCTGGACAACCGCCACGACCTGGCCGGCATGATCCTCACCAACACCGGAGTGCACCAGAAGCTCGAGGAGTCGCTGCCGAAGGCCCTCCAGCTCGCGACCGCGCCCTGGTTCCGCACCCCCTCCACCTCGGTCACCGACACCTTCCTGCGCACCACGCTGGCCCTGTCGAAGCCGTCGCTGCCGCGCGAGGTCCAGGACGCCTACCTCGCCCCGTACCGCGGCCGCGCCCGCCGCCGCGGGATCGACCAGTTCGTCGCCGACATCCCCGCCGCGGCCGATCATCCCTCCCGAGCGACGCTCGAACGGGTCGCCGAGGGGATCACCGAGCTCGACGTCCCCACCCTGTTCGCCTGGGGCCCGCGGGACATCACCTTCTCCGACCGCTTCCTGCGCGACCTGATCCAGCGGGTGCCCCATGCGGACGTGCACCGCTTCGAGACGGCCTCCCACCTGGTGTGGGAGGACGCCGACGT